>DVLP01000336.1 GCA_018715445.1 Candidatus Avipropionibacterium avicola
ACGGGCCGGGACCGGAGTCGGTCGAGCTGGGCCTGCCCGCCGATGCCCGTCAGGGTGCCTTGGCGGTGGCGGCCGGAGAGGCCCTGTGGCGCTCGGCGGAGACCGGCGAGACGATCACGATCGACCTCGACTGAAGGCCGGGTCACTGCTGGTCGGGCCGGAACCGTTCCCAGGTCTCGGGGAAGGCGAGGTTGAGTCGACCGAAGAACTCCTCGGCGGCGTCGAGCGATCCGTTGATGTGCAGGCGGAGCTGGTCGGTGGTGGCGCCGTGGGCGTAGTTCACGGTGTCCTCGGTGCGCACCAGCACGGCGCCGTCGTCATCGGTCTCGACATAGGTCTTGGGCCAGCGTTCGTCACAGTTCCAGGTGTTGCACATGTCCTGGGCGATGGCGTAGTCGTCCTCGGCCAGCTCACCGTGCCACATCCCTTGCACGCAGAGGATCTCGTCGGACATGCCCCGCAGCAGGAAGTGCATGGTGCCGTACTGCCAGGCACCCCAGATGTCACCGTCGTCGTCGACCTCGTAGGCGTAGTCCTCGCCCTGGAGGATGATCGCCACCCGGTCCCAGGTCAGGGGTGTGACGACCTCGTCCCCACTCATCGGACCCGCTCCCAGACCTCGGGGAAGGCATCGGCGGCCTGTTCGAACAACTGGAGCGAACCCATCAGGGCTCCGATGATGTGCTGGTCCAGTTGGGCATCGGTCAGGCCGTGCTCGTAGTCGACCGCATGCTCGACCCGGAGCCAGACGTTGCCGTTGTCGTCCCGGTTCACGTACGCCGTCGGCCACAGCTTCTGCTCGTTCCAGGCATTGCAGATCTCCTGGGTCATCAGGTAGTCGCTCTCGGCCAGTGCACCGCGCCAGACCCCTTGCATGATGAAGATCTCGGAGAACTCACCACGGACCAGGAAGTAGAAGAAGCCCAGGTCCCACTCCCCGGCGACGTCACCGTCGTCGTCGATGAAGTGGGAGAACTCCAAGCGGTCCAGGGACTGCTCGATCCGGTCGCGGCTCAGGGGCGGCAGTGTCGATCCACTGTGGTGGGTGGCGGTCATCGCTCAGCTGGCCTTCTTCGACTTCTTCGCCGACTTCGACTTCGTGGCAGCCGGCTTCTTCTCCGTCGCCTTCTCGTCGTCGCCTCCAGCACGACGCTTCTTCGCCGCATCGACCGAGGCTCGCAGCGCAGCGACCAGGTCGACCACCTCGGCCTGGGACGGCTCGTCCTCGCTCTCCTGCGGGGCGGGCATCCCACTGAGCTTGGCCTCGATGACCTCCTCCAGCGCTGTGCGGTAGGCATCGGAGTAGTTCTCCGGCTCGAAGTCACCGGCCAGGGCGTCGATGAAGCTGGTGGCCATCGACACCTCGGCGTCCGAGACGGTGACGTCGGCCGGCGGCTCGGCGAACTCACCGTCACGCACCTCGTCGGGCCACAGCATGGTGTGCATCCGCAGCACACCGTCGACCGGACGGATCAGGGCCAGGGACTCCTTCTGGCGCAACGCCACCTTGACCAGGGCCCACTGGCCGGTCTTCTCCAGGGCGTCGCGCAGCAGGACGTACGGCTTGGTGCCCGGCCCGTCGGCGGACAGGAAGTAGGTCTTGGCGAAGTAGGTGGGGTCGATCTGGTCGGAGGGGACGAACTGGACCACCTCGACCGACTTGGTGGTCGGCAACGGGACCTGCTCGAAGTCCTCCCCCTCGAGGACCACCATCCGGCCGTCGGGAAGCTCGTAGCCCTTGGCGATCTCGCCGTAGGCGACCTCCTCGCCACAGACCTCGCAGACGCGCTTGTACTTGATCCGGCCCTCGTCCTTGGCGTGGACCTGACGGAAGCGGAGGTCCTTCTCCTCGGTGGCGGTGAACAACTTGACGGGGATCGTCACCAACCCGAAGGAGATGGCCCCCTTCCAGATTGACCGTGGTGCCATGGCGTCAGTCTGCCACGGACCGTCTCACCAGTCGGTCGCCTCGCCGAGCCCGTACCAGCCGAGGTCGTGGTCCTCGGAGAACTGCGCCACCACCGGGTCGTCCCAGGCTTGGGCCACCGTACGGCCTCGCGCAGCGTCGCGGGCCGGCCCGGGATCGACCTGCGGATCGTCGGCGAAGAGCGCCCGCACGCGGTCCAGATCGATCGAGGACACCTCGACCTCCCCCAGGCTCGAGTCCGCCCGGGGGCGGCCGTCGGTGCCGGCCACGGCGATCACGATGCGTCGTTCGTCCCGGTCGACCTCCAGGGTGAGGGCCGCGACCCCGGCCACCGACTGGGCAGCGAAGACCGCATCCTCGTCCTCGTCGGGACCGAACTCCCCCCAGGCCCGCAGCGCCGGGGTGACGCCGTGACCGACCAGCGGCCCGGGGAGCTGGCGACGGGTCAACAACTCGCGCCACTGCTGCAACCCGAGCGGGACGAAGACCGCATCCTCGGCACCGGCGGTGTCCCTGCTCATCGTGTCTCCTCCTGTGCGGCGTCCACCAGTTCGGTGACCGCATCGGCCAAGCATCCTGCCAGCGCATCGAGGTCGGCGACCGCGTCCCGGTCACCGGTCAGCCCGAAGCTCACCGTGCCGTTGTAGGAGGTCACCCCGATGGACAACAGGTGACCCGGTGGCAGGGGCACCACGGGACGACTGCTGACCAGCGTCGCCGTACCGACGTACAGCGGTGCCTGCGGACCGGGGGCGTTGGTGACCATGACGTCGTAGCGCCGTCGTACCGACTCCTGGCCGGCCCGTACGCCCAGCAGGTGCAGGGTGGCCGGCGCGAGACCGGCGATCTCGGCCAGCGTCCGGGCATCGACCGCCCGTCCGGTGTCCTTGTGGGCCCGGGTGCTGATGGCGATCTGGTGCACCCGCATCACGGGCTGGGGTTCGCCGATCGGCAGCGCGGTCAGGTGCGGAGCGACCCGACATCCCAGCGACGACGGTTCGTTGCCGTCGTCGACCACGCTCATCGGCACCAGCGCCTGGACGGTGTCGATCCGTGACTGGCGCAGGTGCAGCCACCCCCGCAGCCCGCCGGCGATGATGGCCAGCACCACGTCGTTGATGGTGTGCCCGACCCGGTCGCGGACGTCGCGCAGCACGGCGAGGTCGGCCTCCACCACCGCGTGACGACGCTGCTGGGACGCACTGCCCAGGAAGACCGAGGAGCCCGCCGGCGCCGTACCGAGCAGGGCCGCGGAGGCGAGATCGCCCAGGGCGCCGCCGACGCCTCCGGTGGCCTCGCCGACCGCGACAGCGGTGCCGAGCACCGAGGTCACCCCGCGTTGCAGGTCCTCGATCACGATGCCGGGACGGTTCACCCGGGCGGCTGCTGCCCCGACGAGCAGGTCCAACGGGCTCGGCTCCGGGCCGGGACGCCAGTCCTGACCGGTCGCGACCGGCTGCGGAGTCTCGTCGAACAGCACCTGAGTGAGGTCGACGGTGTCGCCCCCGTCGACCAGTGCGAGGTGGGTCTTGGCGACCAGGGCCATCCGGTCGTCGACAAGGCCCTCGACCAGGTACAGCTCCCACAGTGGTCGGTTGCGGTCGATCCGGCGCGACATGATCCGGTCGCAGAACTCGTTGAGCTGGTCCATGGTGCCCGGCCGGGGCAGCGCAGAGCGGCGGACGTGGAAGTCGAGGTCGAAATGTGCGTCGTCGACCCAGACCGGGGCCGACACCCCACCGGGGACCGTGCGCACCCGCTGGCGGAACCGGGGGACGTAGGCGATCCGTTCGCTGACCAGTTCCCGCAACTGGTGATGGTCGAATCCTGGCCCGGGATCAAGGACGTGGACCTGTCCGACATGGGCCGGGTGTCGGGGACTGTCGAGCCCCAGCAGCGCCACCTCGGCACGGGTCAGCGGTTCCATGGCCCTACCGTAGCGTCACGCCCGGGAACCCCAGCCCCCCGTGGTTCGTAGATCGTTCAGGACCCATTCGACACAGAAGGTGACATGACGCCCATCCCCATGCACGGGATCGCTTCTCGGCAGGACCTCCCACTCCCCTTCGAGTACGTCGTGGCCGGCGCGATCATTGCCCTACTGGTGTCCTTCGTCCTGATGTTCTTCGGCTGGCCGCAGCGGCGCTACCGTGAGCGCACCGGTCGGCGGCTGGGTCGGGTCCCCACGCCGGTCGTGTGGTTGGGCCGGATCGTGGTGCTGGCGATCTATGCGCTGGCCGCCCTGGCCCTGATCGGCGGGGAGGACCGCCTGACCAACCCGATCTTCGGCTTCGTGTTCGCCGTGGTCTGGGTCGGACTGGTCCCGCTGTCGGCGCTCTTCGGACCGGTCTGGAGCGTGCTCAACCCGATCCGGACGATCCATCGGGGCCTGAGTGCCCTGCTGCGGGTCAAGCCCGAGGAAGGACTGTTTGCCCTGCCGGCCCGCCTCGGGGTCTGGCCGGCGACGCTCGGATTGTTCGCCTTCGCCTTCTTCGAGTTGGTGCAGCCGGGGCGCACGACGCTGCCGGTGATGCGGCTGTACGTCGCGGTCTGGTTCGTGGTGCTGATCGTCGGCGCCGTGCTCTTCGGCAGCCGGTGGATCGCCGCGGCCGATCCCTTCGAGGCCTACGCCTCGACGGTGGCGGCCGGTGCGCCACTGCAGCCGACCAAGGACGGCGCCGTGCAGCTGATGAGCCCCCTGGCCGCCCTGTCCACATGGAAGCCGCCACCGGGCACGGCCGGCGTGGTGTGCGTGCTGCTCGGATCGACTGCGTTCGACAGCTTCGCCAACACCTCGTGGTGGGTGCGCCGGATCCAGGACTCGACCCTGCCGTACGAGATCTGGGGCACCGGCGGGCTGGTGGTGCTGACCCTGATCGTGGCGGTGAGCTTCGTCGCGGCCTGTGTCGCGATGGCCCCGGTGAGCCGCAAGGGCGTCACGCTCGCCGCCCTGCCGCGGTTGATGGCGCCCTCGGTGGCGCCGATCCTGGTCGGCTATGCCGTCGCGCACTACCTGACCCTGCTGATCATCGAGGGCCAGCGGACCTTCATCAACCTGTCCGACCCGTTGGGCCTGGGCTGGAACCTGTTCGGGACGGCCGAGCTGGGGGTCAACACCGCCATGGTGATGAATCCGGTGCCGATCGCGATCATGCAGGCGGTGGCCATCGTCGGAGGCCACATCGTCGGCATCGTGATCGCCCACGAGCGCTCCCTGGCGATCCTGCGCTCGGACCGGACGGTACGGGGTCAGGTGCCGATGCTGGCGGTGATGGTCTGCTACACCATCGCCGGACTGTTGCTGTTGTTCTCCCCCTGACGCCACACCGGAGGGCGGTGTTGTCCGACCCGCTCCCGGTGTTGTCCGGTGGGTCCCGTTGTTGTCCGGTGGGTCTCGGGCCTGTGCGCGGCGGTACGGGATCGGTGAGGGTTGGCCGCAGGTGCCCGGACCCGGGCACCGGCACCCTGCCACCGCTGCCGGAGGTTCTCAGTGACGATCGCCATCCCTGCCGCCCGACCCATCGCCGCCTCCTTGGCCGATCCGCTGCGGGCCCGTCGCCAACCCACCCTCTTCGACGCGGACACGACCACGAACGCGACGTCGCCGGGGCAGCGCCCGACCCGCTCCGACGCGGCCGCTCACACCCGGGTGCGACAGTTCGCCGTGGTCACGCTGGAGGTGTTGGCCGGGCTGCGCCCGCCCAACCAGCTGACCCGCTGGACGACCGAGTCGGTGCAGTCGGTGGTGAGCCTGGCGGCCCGTCGGGGCGGCGTGCCGCGGCTGCACTTGGCCTCGGTGCACTGCCAACGCCCCCACCCCAGGGTGATCGAGGCGTCCTTGCGGGTGGTGGTCGCTCGCCGCTCCATCGCGATGGCCTGTCAGCTCCGACTGGTGAAGGGGCGCTGGGTCTGCACGGCCTGGGAGTACCGGCCGGCCGATCTGCAGGCGGCGACCCGGGCGGAAGGGTCCAATCAGCTGTGACGCGGGTCACCGATCAGGGCAGTGTCGACCCTGATCGGGCCACCCCTGAGGCCTCAGGGTCGATCTTCAGGGTCTTCTCAGGGAGTTCGTGGCATCCTTTTGGGCCTCTCGTGCGTTGAAGTGGGTGAAGGCACGAGAGAGGGGAACCATCATGGTTGCGACGATGACACGGACGAGGAACACCGAGACCCTCGACGGGAAGGACGCCGTCGGGCAGTACCTGGACGAGATTGCCCGCACCCCATTGCTCACCGCCGAGGAAGAGGTCGAGCTGGCCAAGACCATCGAGGTCGGCCTGTACGCCGAGAAGATCAAGTCCGGCGAAGTGACCGCCTCGGAGCGCGGCCGGCGCCGCAAGCGCCCGTCCGCCGACGAACTCGACACGCTCATCCAGATGGGCCAGGAGGCGCAGCAGCGCTTCGTGACCGCCAACCTGCGTCTGGTGGTTTCGGTGGCCCGCAAGTACGGCCGTTCCCAGATGCCGCTGCTCGACCTGGTCCAGGAGGGCAACACCGGCCTGATCCGTGCGGTCGAGAAGTTCGACTACACCAAGGGCTTCAAGTTCTCGACCTACGGCACCTGGTGGGTGCGCCAGTCGATCAGCCGCGGTGTCGCCCAGCAGGGTCGCATCGTCCGGCTCCCGGTGCACGTCGCCGAGCAGGTCAACCAGGTCGGCGCCATTCGTCGCACCCTGGAGCGCCGATTGGGCCGTGAGCCGGAGCTGTCCGAGATTGCCGAGGAGATGGGCGTCGACACCGATCGCGTCGTCGACCTGATCCGCTACGGCCGCGACCACGTCAGCCTGGACGCCCCGGTCGAGGAGGACGGTGACACAGCCCTGGGTGACCTGATCGCCCGCGAACCCGCTCCGGGCCCGGACGAGATGGTGCTGGATGCCGAGGAGCGTGCCCGCCTCGACGCCATGCTCGACACCCTCGACGAGCGGTCCGCCGACGTCGTACGGCGTCGCTACGGCCTGCTCGACGGACGTCAGGCCAAATTGGCCGACATCGGTGCCGTCTGGGGCATCACCGCCGAGCGCGTCCGCCAGATCGAGCGCCACGCCATCGCCAAGCTGCGCGCCCGCGAGGACGCCGCCGCCTGATCGGGTTCAGTCGCCTTATCGAGTTCAGTCGCGGGGGCGGATCAGGCCCTCCTGGGCCACACTGACGCCGAGCACTCCCCCGCTGAACAGCCGGCCGCTCGACAGCCCTCGGCCTCCCGAGGCCGACGGTGAGACCTGGTCGTACAGGATCCACTCGTCGGCCCGGACCGGGCGGTGGAACCACATCGCGTGGTCGATGGAGGCCGCCTGCAGCCGGCGTTCACCGATCACCACGCCGTGCGGGACGGTCGAGACCCCGAGCAGGGTCAGGTCCGAGGCGTAGGCCAGGATCGCCCGATGCAGGCCGGGGTCGTCACCGAGGGCACCCGCGGTGCGGACCCAGGCCTGCGCCCGGGCCGGATGGCGAGCCGGGTCCAGCCGACCGCCCGGCCGCGAGTCGCCGGCGTAACGCACCTCGAGCGCGCCCCACTCCCGCTCCCACACCTGCGACGGCCGCCCGGAGAGCTGCTGCAGCACCTCGCCCAGTGGCGGACAGTCCTGCGGCTCCGGCACGTCGGCCGGGGCCACATCAGCATGGTCGAAGCCTTCCTCGACCCGCTGGCAGGAGGCGGTCAGATAGAAGATCACCTTCCCGTGCTGGCGCGCCTCCACCCGCCGGAACGAGAACGAGCCGCCGTCACGGATGGTCTGGACGTCGTACAGGATCGGGGCGTCGGTGCTGCCCGGCAGGATGAAGTAGGCGTGCAGCGAGTGCGGTGGTCGGTCCTCGGGCACGGTCCGGGTGGCGGCCAGCAGGGCCTGGGCCAACACCTGCCCGCCGAAGGCCCGCTGCAAGGTGGTGTCGGGTTGGCGTCCCCGATAGAGGCCGATCTCCAGTTCCTCGAGCTCCATCAGGCTCACCAGTTCGTCCAGTGACTGCGGCATCCTCGTCCTCCTCGGTGGTTCCGGCGCGGAATCGGGTCCCTCAGAATCCCTGAGGGTCGTCGTCGCTGCCCCGGTTGCGCAGGAACCGCTCGAACTCGGCGCCGATCTCGTCGGCGCTGGGCAGGTCGGCGTCGCGCTCCATGAATGCGTCGTACTGGCGCTCCAGCTCGGCAACGACCCGCTGGACCTCCTCGGACTGCTGGGCCTCGTTCTCGATCTCGGTCAAGGTGGTGGCCATCGCCGGACGCAGCTCGTCGATCGGCAGGGCCAGTCCGCTCACCAGCGCGATCGACTCCATCGCCGCCACCGCGGCCGAGGGGAACCTCGACTGCGCGATGTAGTGCGGGACGTGGACCGCGAACCCGTGCGCCGCCCGGTCCTGCTCCCCGAGGCGGAACTCCAGCAGCGCTGACAGGCTGGCCGGGATCTCGACCCGGTCGATCCAGGCCCGCTGATCACCGATCAGCTCGGGATCGGTGCCGTGCACGGTCATGGTGATCGGGCGGGTGTGCGGCACCGCCATCGGCACCCCGTGTGCCGAGACGGTCAGACGGACGTCGAAGCGTTCGACCAGGTGCTGCAGGCCCGACAGCATCAGCTCCCACCGGGCATCGGGCTCCGGCCCGGCCAGCAGCAGGAACTCCTCGCCGTGACCGTCACGCACCTTGTGCAGCACGATCGAGATGTCCTCGGCCGCAGTGAACCGATCGGTGTCGAAGGTGATCAACGGCCGGCGGCTGCGGTAGTCGTGGACCTGGTCGTGGTCGAAGACCACCAGTGGCTCGTGCTCGCAGTGCTCCAGTACCGTCTCGGAGATCGTCTTGATCACCTGGCCGCCGTCGACGAAACCGTCCAGCAGGTTCAGCAACACGGGTCGATGACCGGTCAGGCTCTCGGCGACCGACTCGTTGACCGTGAACAGTGGCGGAGTGCCCGGGGTGAACGGTTCAGATGCGGCCATGGGCACATCCAACCATCACGGCGAAACGAGCGCACGACGGGCATCGGCGATCGCATTCATCACCCGCTTGACCGAGACCGGCCCGCGGGTCCCCAGCCGCTGGGCGAACAGCGAGACCCGCAGCTCCTCGATCAGCCAGCCGATGGCCGCGACCTGGTCGGGCAGCGGACCCTCGGGCACCGCGGCGCACAGTTCGGCGTAGGCGTCCTCGACATCCAGCACCTGGTCGAGTCGCGCCCGGTCCTTGGCCGGGCTGGCCGCCAGCACGGCGATCCGTTCGGCCACCGCCCGCAGGTAGCGCGGATACTGCTCGATCTGTTCGTACGGCGTCGCCGCCACGAACCCGGCGAACACCAGGTTCGTCAGCTGTTCGTCCAGGTCCGCCCGGGCGTCCCGGTCACCGACCCGGGTCAGGGCCGTACGGACCTCGGCGTGCAGCCGCAGGGTCTCGGCCACCAGCCCCACGATGCGCAGCATCCGATCCGCGTTCTCGGCACGGACCCGATCACACAGCGCGGTGAACTCCTCGCGGGTCCGCACCGAGCGAGGCGGCCGATCGACCAGGCTGCCGACCGAGGCCAGTCGGGCATCGGCGAGCAGCTCGGGGACCGTCGGGTACGGTCCACCGGCCAGGGCAAGCTTGTCGGCGGTGGACAACCGGGTCACGACCCACTTGGTCGGATCGGGGGTGGTGAGCAGCACCAGGCGACGCAGCCCGGACCGGGCGGCCGCCTCGGCGCGAGCGGGCGAGTCGTGCACGACCAGACCGACCGTGCTGCCCTCGTCGACCAGACCCGGATGCCCCACCGCGGCCGGCCCCTTGCCCCGCTGCAACGACACCGTCTCGGCGATCGTGTCGAACTGCCAGTCGCTCGCCCCGGACTTGGTGATGGTCCGTGCCGTACGGCTGAGGGTGGCGGTCAGCCGGGACCGCAGTCGGGTGCGCAGTTCGGCGAGGTCCTTGCCCTCGGCCACCACCCGGTCCCGGTCGGTCACCACGAAACCGACCCGCAGGTGCTCGGCCAGCTTGTCCGGGTCGAAGCCGATCTGCCCGCCCGAGCGGGGAGGCTGGCCGGTGAGCGCGGTGAGGGCGCGGTCCAGACCCTCGGGCAGCGAGAGCTCGTCGGGGCCCAGGCCGTTCTCGGCCAGCCAGCGCAGGGCCGTGCGAGCATGGTCGGGCGCCGGGACGTACTGCGTGCGCACCGCCTTCGGCAGCGAGCGGATCAGCTCGGTGACCAGTTCGGTGCGCAGCCCGGGGACGTTCCAGGTGAACGGGGCCGCCGGCACCTGGTTCAACAGGGTCAGGGGCACGCTCACCCGTACCCCGTCGTGGCCCGAGCCCGGGTCGAAGGTGTAGTCCAGGGCGAGCTCCAGCGGGCGTCCGTCCTCACCGGCCACCACCCAGTGGTCGGGGAAGTCGTCGCCGGCGGTGACGGCCTCGTCGTGGATCAGTTGCTCGAGGCTGAGGTCCAGCAGGTGCGGATCGGTCTGCGAGGCCTTCTTCCACCAGGTGTCGAAGTGGGCCGCCGAGACCACCTCCGAGCCGATCCTCGCGTCGTAGAAGGAAAAGATCGTCTCGTCGTCGACGGCGATGTCACGACGGCGGGCCCGCTCCTCGAGCTCGGCGGCCTGCTCGCGCACCTCGACGTTGTGCTGCCAGAACCGGTGACGGGTGCGCCAGTCCCCCTCGACCAGGGCCGAGCGGATGAAGATCTCGCGCGCTTCCTCCGGGTTCACCTTGGCGTAGTTCACCGGGCGACGCGCGATGATCGGGACGCCGTACAGGCTGACCGTCTCGTAGGCCATCACGGACTGGCGTCGTGACGACCAGTGCGGTTCGGCGTACTGGCGGCGCAGCAGGTGCTGACCGACCTGTTCGATCCACTCGGCCTCGATCCCGGTCACGGTGCGCGCCCACAGCCGTGAGGTCTCGACCAGTTCACCGGCCATCACCAGCGGCGGTGGGTTGCGCGAGACGCTCGAGCCGGGCTGGATCGCGAACCGCGCTCCCCTGGCCCCGAGGTACTCCCGCAACGGCCGGCGACGATTCTGCTTGCCCCGTTGGCGTTGCGCCTTGTCCTCGGCGCGCAGGTCGGCCAACCCGACCTGGGAGAGCAAGCCGGACAGCAGGGCGGTGTGGATGGTGTCGGGATCGGCCCGGCGCCGATTGCGCTCCATCTTCAGCTCGCGGGTGATGGTGCGCAGCTGGGTGTGCAGGTCCTGCCACTCCCGGATCCGCAGGAAGTGCAGGAACTCGTCACGACACATGCGACGGAAGCCGTTGCCTGACAGGGCTGCCTGCTGTTCACCGAGGTGGTCCCACAGTCGCAGCCAGGCGATGAAGTCGCTGCCGTCGGGCACGGTCTCCTCGTCGTCACCGGCCATCGGTGCCCAGAACCGTCGGTGCAGTGCATCGGCCTGTTCGGTCCGCTCCGAGGGACGTTCCCGTGGGTCCTGCACGCTCATCCCGGCCACGATCACCATCACCTCGGCCAGGCAGTGCAGCCGGTCGGCCTCGACCAGCATCCGCCCCATCCTCGGGTCGAGCGGGATCCGGGCGAGCTGGCGTCCGACACCGGTCAGGCGTACCGGTCCCTTGCCGGGGCGGACCGCACCCAGCTCCTCCAGGAGCCGAAGCCCGTCACGGATCTGGGCGGTGTCAGGCGCCTCGACGAAGGGGAACCGGGCGATGTCGCCCAACCGGGCCTGGGCCATCTGCAGGATCACCGAGGCCAGGTTGGTGCGCAGGATCTCGGGTTCGGTGAACTCCGGCCGGGTCTCGAAGTCCTCCTTCTCGTACAGCCGGATCGCGACACCGGGAGCGGTACGCCCGCACCGCCCGGACCGCTGGTTCGCCGAGGCCTGCGAGATCGGCTCGATCGGCAGGCGCTGCACCTTGGTGCGGGCCGAGTAGCGCGAGATCCGCGCCGTCCCGACATCCACCACGTAACGGATCCCGGGGACCGTCAGCGAGGTCTCGGCGACGTTGGTGGACAGCACCACCCGCCGCCCCGAGTGCCGGGCGAACACCTTGTGCTGTTCGGCGGCCGAGAGCCTCGCGTACAACGGCAGGATCTCGGTGTGGGCCAGCTTCAGCTCCTGCAGGGCGGTCTGGGTGTCGCGGATCTCTCGTTCACCGGAGAGGAAGACCAGCACGTCGCCCCACTCGGGCTCGGTGAGCAGCTCGGTGACCGCGTCACAGATCGCGCCCACCTGGTCAGCCTCGGGGTCCACCGGTCGGTAGCGCACCTCGACCGGGTAGGTCCGACCCGAGACCTCGATGATCGGGGCTTCGTCGAAGTGTTCGGAGAAGCGTGCGGTGTCGATGGTCGCCGAGGTGATGATCACCCGCAGGTCGTCGCGGCGGGCCACCAACTGCTTCAGGTAGCCGAGCAGGAAGTCGATGTTGAGGCTGCGCTCGTGGGCCTCGTCGATGATGATCGTGTCGTAGCGGCGCAGGTCGCGATCGAAACCGATCTCGTTGAGCAGGACGCCGTCGGTCATCACCTTGAGCTTGGTGTCGCGACTGGCCTTGGTGGTGAAGCGGACCTGATAGCCGACCAGGTCGCCCAGGTCGGTGCCCAACTCCTCGGCGACCCGCTCGGCCACGCTGCGTGCAGCGATCCGGCGAGGCTGCGTGTGGGCGATGCGTTCGCGTCCCAGTTGCAGGCAGATCTTCGGCAGCTGGGTGGTCTTGCCCGACCCTGTCTCCCCGGCGACCACGACGACCGGGTGGTCACGGATCGCCTCGGCGAGGTCGTCGACGCGTGCCGTGATCGGCAGGGACTCGTCGAAGTGGATGGCGGGCGCGGACACCCGCCGCAGTCTAGTGCGCGACTCAGGACAGGAAGTTGACCAGGTACGTCACGGCCAGGCCGAGCAGGAAGCACAGCCCGACGATCGACAGCACCAACTGTGCGACCCCGATCCGCAGACCGCCCCGGTCACGGTGCCGGGCGAGGTAGACCATCACCACCCCGATCAGCGGGACGGCCACGATCGTCACGGCCTGGGCGGTGATGATCAACTGCAGCGGGATGCCGCCGAAGACGATCGCCACGATGCCGCCGAGGACGATCACCAGCGAGATCCCCAGCTTGACCGGGACCGATCCCAGCCCGCCGGCCTCCTTCTTCGCCAACGACGCCAACATTGTGCCGCCGATCGAGGAGTTGCCGATCAGGGAGGAGAAGGCGGCGGCCCACAGTCCGATCGCGAACAGCACGGCCGCCCAGGCGCCGATCGGCTGCAGGATCTGGGCCAGCGCAGCCGGTGAGCTGACCTGCACCCCGGCCGGCTGCAGGACGGCGGCCGCGGCGATCATGATGACCGCCGAGAGCCCGCCCAGGATCAATGTGCCCAGCACGGCGTCGCGGCGCGCCACGGCGTAGTCGGCCGCGGTCCAGCCCTTCTCACGCACCAGTTGGATCTGGTAGAGCGCTCCCACCACCGAGAAGGCGGTCGCCGCCAAGCCGACCACCAGCGTGGTCGAGCCGTCCGGCAGTGACGGCACCAGGCCACGGACGGCAGCGCCCATGTCCGGCTGGCTCACCACCACGGTGACCGCCATCGCGACCAACATGATCACGATCACCGCGATCATGATCTTCTCCAACACCGGATAGAGCTTCGGCAGCCACACCACGCCGAGCCCGATCAGGGTGAACCCGCCGGCCCACCAGCGGGCCCCGCCGCCGAAGAGCAGCGAGCCGGCCGCCCCGGTGCCGGCCGAGTTGCCGGCCTGGAAGGACGAGACCACCAGGAAGGAGCCGATCCCGACCAGCACGGCGACCACGCCACTGCAGCGGCGCGCCACCGTGGCGAGGATCCCGCGGTCGGTGCTCAGCCCGATCCGTACGCCGAGGTCGACGAAGCACAACATCAGGACCGTGGCGATGACCGGCACCCAGAGCAGCTGGTAGCCGAACTGGGCACCCATCGAGCTTGCCGTGGTGATCGA
This sequence comes from Candidatus Avipropionibacterium avicola, assembly GCA_018715445.1. GTDB lineage: Bacteria > Actinomycetota > Actinomycetes > Propionibacteriales > Propionibacteriaceae > Avipropionibacterium > Avipropionibacterium avicola. Next base: position 13,821 of record DVLP01000336.1, read on the forward strand.
GCCCGGCCCGAACACCAGCGCGGCGGTGATGAAGGCCGGACCGATCGCCCCGAAGATCCCGCCCCGTCGTCGCGGGGCGGTCTCCTGCTCGCTCACACCTGACTCGCTCACACCGGTCCCTCGAAGGTCGTGCGGCCGCGCAGCTTGGCCGCCAGTTCGTCGTCGATCCCGTCGGCGACATCGCTCATCACCCGGACCGCATGGTGCAGGTGGGCCGGCACGAACGGGCGGCCGTGGACCGACAGGGTCACGAAGACCCGGTCGCGGATCAGTTGGAACCGCACCCAGCGGGCGTCGGCGTTGAGGTCGTTGAGCACCTCGGTCGCCCGGGAACGGCCCTCCACGTCGTGGACCACGATCGCAAAGACCATCACCTCCTGGCCGTCGGGGTGGGTCCGCAGGAAGACCATGGTGGAGCCGACCCGGATCGCGACATCACCTTCGCTGTCGCGCAGCGGCTGGTGGCCGAACATGTCGGTCAGCTCCGCCTCGACCAGCTGGTCCAGGTGCGCGGCATCGGTCGGCATCACCGCGACCACGTCGTCGTCGGCGATCGCGACCGGTTCCTCGTGCACGACCGGCTGGGGCTGCAGGATCTCGGCGAGCTGGTCCGGAGACAGGAAGACCGGGTGCGGGACCCCGTACACGTCACGCAGGGCGCTGACCGCCATCGCCGCCAGCTGGTCTGACTCGAACTGGTCCTGCTCCACCCAGAGGTTGGCCGTCGGATGGTCGCCGTCGGCGTGCGGTGGCTGCCAGCCGGCTCGCTCCATCGCGGCCAGTTGGTCACCGGTGAGTTGGTAGGCGTCGTCAAGCACCGCATTGCTGGCGGCCTCACAGCGCACCACGTCACGTCGGGGCGAGGAGAACAGCAGGTACGGTCCGTGCTCGGCATCGGTGGCGGTGGCCGTCCCGATGGTCATGTCGGCGGTGTCGTCGATCACCGAGATGATCTCGGACAACCTGCTCTCGAACCCGGACCACGCTTGCGCCGTGCTCCGATCCAGGTCGAAGTCGGAGTACTCGTTCATCGGCCGCTCCCAGACACCATGGACCTGAACCTACACGTCCCGCCTCACCGACGGCAGGACCCGGACCAGAGCCGTCTCACAGCTGTGACACCAGGGCCACGATGCCCACGATGACCGGCACCGAGCCGAGGGTGTTGATGAAGATCGCATCGCGGGCCAGCACGATCCCGGTCTGGTAGCGCAGCGCGAAGGTGAACACGTTCTGCGCGGTCGGCAGGGCAGCGATGATGCACACCCCGAGCAGGGCCATGTCATGCAGTCCGAGCAGGTGGTAGCCCACCAGCCCGGCCACCAGCGGCTGGACGATCAGCTTCAGCAGGCTGATCAGCCCGAGGTAGCGCACGTTCTCGCCGCGACCGGGCAGCGGACCGAGTCGCAGGCCGATGCCGTACGCGATCAACATGGCCGGGATCGCCATCCCCCCGATCAGCTCGACCGGGTCGTTGATCACCGCCGGCAGCTGCCAGCCGGTCAGCGCCAGCACCACCCCGATCAGGGAACCGACGAGCATCGGGTTGGTGATCGGGCCCAGCACCATCCGCCACCGGCGCCGCGCCCGTTCGGCGGCGGTCTCGGAGTCACCGGCACTGGCCCGCTGCTGCAGGACGTCGATCACGGCCAGCCCGATCGGTTGCAGCAGCACCAGCTGGACCAACAGCATCGGCGCGATCACCGAGCCGTCGCCCAACACGTACGCAGCGATCGGCAGGCCGAGGTTGCCGGCATTGACGTAGGAGGTGCAGAAGGTGCCGATCACGGTCTCGGTACCGCTGCGCTTCCAGATCAGCCGGGCCGCGAGCACATGGATCAACGCCGTGGCCGCCACCCCACTGACCGAGGCGATCAGGTTCGAGGAGAACAGGGTGTGCACGTCGGCCGAGCCCATCACGGTGATCATCAGGCACGGCGAGGCGACGTGGAAGACCAGTTTGGCCAAGATCTCCTGGGCGTTCGCGCCGACCACGCGGGTGTGGGCCAGCACCATCCCCACGCCGATCACGATGGCCAGGATCGCGAAGCCGTTCAGGACCCCGCTCAATGCATGTCTCCTCGATCAGGGGTGCAGTGCCGGGCACGATCCTACGGCGGGGCGTCCCTGCGGCGGATCGTTCTCAGGACGGGCGCAGCACCGCGAACGGGTCGGTGGTGCGCGCGGTACGGGAGGTGAAGCGGTACTCGGCGGCCGGACGTCCCCCACTCGGTCCGGCCGGCACCGTACGACCGGTCGCCTCGAGTTGGCCACGACGTTGCAGCACACGCTGCAGGTTCGTCGGGTCCAGGTCGTGACCCAGGGCGGCCCGGTAGACCTCCCGCAGCTGGGCGATCGTGAAGCAGGGCGGGGCCAGGGCGAAGCCGAGGTTGGTGTAGCTCAGCTTGTTGCGCAGGCGTTGGGCCGCGACCGTGACGACATCGGCGTGGTCGAAGGCCATCGGCGGCAATGCGGTCACCGGGCACCAGTCGGCGTGGTCGGGCAGCTCCGGCTCGGCATCGGTCGGCACCAGCGCGAGGTAGGCGGTCGCGACGGTGCGCTGAAACGGGTCCCGGTCGATCCGCGAGCGGGTGTCGAGCTGTTCGGAGTGGGCCACATGGGCCAGGTCGACCCGGGCGGCCAGGGTCCGCTCGAGGCACTGCTCCATCGTCTCGTCGGGCTGCAGCGGTGCGCTGGGCAACGCCCATCGGCCCTCGTACGGGTCGCGGGGACGCTGCCAGGCCAACACCTGCAGGCCCAGCGCCGACTCGCCACCGCCCGGTGCGACGCGGGGTCCCACGCGGAACACCGTGGCCAGCACCTCATGGCGGTAGGTGGGCACCGTCGACGTGCTCGGTTCGTGTTCCGCCATGGCGGCATGCTAGCGTCATCGGTAGTTTGCGACTGACAGTCGATAACCAAGGAAGTGGTCATGACCATCGCCCCGCCCCCCACCACCGGACCGGCCCGCAGCACCGCACCCGATCTGGACTGGCGCACCGAGGTGCGCCGCCTGGCCGCCGAGCAGGACGCGGTGATCTTGGCGCACAACTACCAGGTGCCCGAGATCCAGGACGTGGCCGACCACGTCGGCGACTCCCTCGGCCTGTCCCGACTGGCCGCCAGTGCCGACGCGGGCACGATCATCTTCTGCGGGGTGCACTTCATGGCCGAGACCGCGAAGCTGCTCTCCCCCACCAAGCGGGTGCTGATCCCCGATGCCACGGCGGGCTGCTCGCTGGCCGACTCGATCACCGCCGAGCAACTGCGCGCCTGGAAGGCCGAGCACCCCGGCGCGGTGGTGGTCTCCTACGTCAACACCACTGCGGCGGTGAAGGCCGAGACCGACATCTGCTGCACCTCCTCGAACGCCGTCGACGTGATCGAGTCGATCCCGTCCGACACCGAGATCCTGTTCTGTCCCGACATGTTCCTCGGCGCCCATGTGAAGCGGATGACCGGTCGCGACAACATCCATGTCTGGCTGGGCGAGTGCCACGTCCACGCCGGGATCTCGCCGGACAACCTGATCGGTGCAGTCCAGGACAACCCCTCGGCCGAGCTCTACGTCCACCCCGAGTGCGGCTGCTCCACCTCGGCGCTGTGGCTCAACTCCCGTGGGGAGCTGCCCGCCGAGCGGACCACGATCACCTCCACCCAGGGCATGCTCGACGCCGCCCGCACCACGACCGCCGACACCGTCCTGGTCGCCACCGAGATCGGGATGCTGCACCAGCTGCGTCAGGTCAACGACCACACCCGCTTCGAGGCGGTCAACCCGCAGGCCTCCTGCACCTACATGAAGCAGATCACCCCGGCCAAGCTGCTGGCCAGCCTGCAGCAGGGTCGCGACGAGGTGGACGTGGACCCCGAGATCGCCGAGCGCGCCCGCAGCAGCGTCGAACGGATGATCGCGATCGGCAATCCCGGGAGCGGCGAATGAGCACCGACGGTTGCGACGTCGTCGTGGTCGGGACCGGGGCCGCCGGCCTGACCGCCGCCCTCGGCCTGGCCGGGGCCGGCCGTGACGTGGTCCTGATGAGCAAGACCGGAGTGGGCGGTGGCTCGACCGCCTGGGCCCAGGGTGGCCTGGCTGCGGTGATCGACCCGCAGGACTCGGTCGAGCTGCACGTCCACGACACCCTCGAGGCCGGGGCCGGGCTCTGCGACCCGGCGACCGTGGCCGACCTCGTCGAGGCTGCCCCGACCGCGATCGACGATCTGGTCCGTCTCGGGGCACGGTTCGACACCGAGGACGACGGCCGTCTGGCCCTGGCCCTGGAGGGCGGCCACCACGCCCGCCGGGTGGTGCACGCCGGTGGCGATGCCAGTGGCGCCGAGGTGAGCCGGACCCTCACGACCGCGGTCGCGGCCCTGGTCGACCAGGGGCGGCTGCGGGTGGTCGAGGACACCATCGCCGTCGATGCGGTCCGCGACATCCGTGGCGCCGTCTGCGGGGTGAGCACCCTCGACCGCCATGGTCGCCATGACGTGCTGGCCGCCCGCGCGGTGGTGCTGGCCACCGGTGGGATCGGCCACCTGTGGGATGCCACCACCAATCCGGCAACCTCGACCGGTGACGGGCTGGCCCTGGCGCTGCGGGCCGGCGCCGTCGTGCGTGACGTCGAGTTCAT
>DVLP01000337.1 GCA_018715445.1 Candidatus Avipropionibacterium avicola
GATCCCGGACTGTCCGTTCGAGTACGGCAGTTCCAGGCCCAGCAGCCGCTCGCCGATCAGTGCGGGCGTCAGGGTCTCCTCCCGCGGGTCCCAGTGCAGCACGGCGATGTCGGGGTTGTACACCAGGTGACTGACGGTGCCGTCGGGCCGGCGGACGGAGGCAGTCTGGTACAGCTCGGCGACGACATTGCGATACAGACGTACGGTTCGCCGGGTCCGGGTGTCGAAGGAGAACGCCACCCGGTCCGGGTCCGGGAAGGCTGCGGCGAACAGCTTCCCGGTCTGCGGGTCGAACGCCATCCCGGCGAAGACCAGGGCCGCAGGTGCCCCGGTGGCGAAGGTCTCGTACCTCCCCGTGCGCAGGTCCAGTCGCACAACGCGGGACAGGTCACCACACAGCCACAGGGTGTCGACGTCCTCGGCGACCGCACTGTAGAAGCCCCAGTGCGGTGCCTCGAAGCTGAAGCGACGGTGATCGCCCTCGGCCGAGACCAGGAGCCCGGTCGTGGCTGAGGCTGCGTTCCAGGTGGAGATCCAGAACCACTCGGTCCCCGAAGCGTCCGTGCCGACCCGGACCAGTGGGGTGTTGACGAACGGGTCCTGACTGGCGGGGATCGGCCACCGCCGTGGCGTGCTCATGGGGTCGACCTCAGACCCCGTCACGCTCGGCCGGGGAATGGGTGCTGCGCGGCGACAGTCCGGGAGGGGAGGCCTCCAGCCACGCCAGCAGCCCGGTCATGGACTCGACGCTCATGGCCAGCTGCCAGTGCTCAGCCCGTCCGTCGGTGGTGGCGTAGTCGAGTTCCAGGACCCGGTGCCCGGGGAACAGCGCCTCGACCTCGTCAGGACCGGGCTCGCGGACCTGAATCACGGCACAGCGGCCCCGGGCCAACTGGAACCACGGTCGGGTGCTCGCCGCGTAGTAGCGGAACCATTCCAGATCCTCGCCCACATAGCGCGCGACCCCGAGCACCCACGAGTGCTGGGGGTCATCGGCATTGAGCAGCACACTGCACTCGAACGATCCACCTTGGCGCGTCAACCAGTGCACGCGCAGAACCACGTACACCACTGGCGTCGACAACACGACGACGGTCACCACGATGGCGACCACGACATCGATCACCGGTGGCACCACGCGCCCCCCACCTCAATGGGCCCCACCTTCATGGAAGTGCAGCCTACTGCCCGTGCAGCCGAAGGTGAAACGGACCCCAGTGGCCCACAACGCAACGACGCGGGAGGCGCACCCGAGGTGCACCTCCCGCGTCGTGACACGGTCGTCAGGCGGCCTTTTCGGCGGCCTTCAGTTGGGCCTGGGCCCGGGCCAGCATCTTGCGGGCCTCGTCGTCGTTGTCGGGATCGGAGTCCTCCAGCATCGACTCGGCCTCGGAGACCAGACGCTGGGCGTCGGCCACGGTGAGACCGGTGGTCAGGCTGGCGAACTCACTCAGGATCGACACCCGGCCGTCGGCCACGGAGATGAAGCCGCCGTCGACGGCCACGATCTCGCGCTCGCCACCGGTGGTGACCACCTCGCAGGCGCTCGGCACCAGGATGGCCAGCAACGGCGAGTGACCGGGCAGCACGCCGAGGTCACCCTCGGTCGTGCGGGCCACCACGTTGGTGGACTCCCCCGACCAGACGACCCGGTCGGCGGACACCACCTCGACGTGCAGCGAAGCCTGGTCAGCCATGCTCAGGCGTCCTTCTGCATCTCGGCCCAGCGTTCCTCGACCATGTCCATGCCGCCGACGTTGAAGAACGCCTGCTCAGCGATGTGGTCGACGTCGCCGCGGCAGATCATCTGGAAGGCCTCGATGGTCTGGGTCAGCGGGACGTTGGAGCCGGGCACGTTGGTGAACTTCTCGGCCATGTAGGTGTTCTGGCTGAGGAACTGCTGGATGCGGCGGGCGCGGTTGACAATGATCTTGTCCTCCTCGCTCAGCTCGTCCACACCGAGGATCGCGATGATGTCCTGCAGCTCCTTGTTGCGCTGCAGGATCTGCTTCACCTCGACCGCGGTGTCGTAGTGGGTCTGGCCCACGTACTGCGGGTCGAGGATCCGGCTGGTCGAGACCAGCGGATCGATCGCCGGGTAGAGACCACGCGAGGCGATCTCACGCGACAGCTCGGTGGTGGCGTCCAGGTGCGCGAAGGTGGTCGCCGGTGCCGGGTCGGTGTAGTCGTCGGCGGGCACGTAGATCGCCTGCATCGAGGTGATCGAGTGACCACGAGTCGAGGTGATCCGCTCCTGCAGCTGGCCCATCTCGTCGGCCAGGTTGGGCTGGTACCCCACCGCCGAAGGCATCCGGCCCAGCAGGGTCGAGACCTCCGAACCGGCCTGGGTGAACCGGAAGATGTTGTCGATGAACAACAGCACGTCCTGGTTCTGCACGTCGCGGAAGTACTCCGCCATGGTCAGCGCCGACAGCGCGACCCGCAGGCGGGTGCCCGGCGGCTCGTCCATCTGGCCGAAGACCAGGGCGGTGTCCTTGAAGACGCCGGCCTCGTCCATCTCGTTGATCAGGTCGTTGCCCTCACGGGTGCGCTCCCCCACACCGGCGAACACCGAGGTGCCCGAGTGGTTGTGCGCGATCCGGTAGATCATCTCCTGGATCATCACGGTCTTGCCCACGCCGGCGCCGCCGAACAGGCCGATCTTGCCACCCTGCACGTACGGGGTCAGCAGGTCGATCGACTTGATGCCGGTCTCCAGCATCTCGGTCTTGGACTCGAGCTCGTCGAACTTCGGGGGCTCGCGGTGGATCGGCCACCGCTCGGTGATCTCGACGGTCGCCGGATCGGCGTTCAGCACGTCACCGGTCACGTTCCAGACGTGGCCCTTGGTGACGTCACCGACCGGCACCGAGATCGGTGCACCGGAGTCGCGGACCTCGGATCCCCGCTGCATGCCGTCGGTCGGCTTCAGCGAGATGGCCCGGACCATGTTGTCACCGACGTGGAGGGCGACCTCCAGGGTGATGCTCTGGGTCTGGCCCATGATGGTGGTGTCGACGGAGAGCGCGTTGTAGATGTCGGGCATCTGGTCCGGCGGGAACTCCACGTCCACCACCGGGCCGATGACCCGGGCAACCCGACCCACGCCGCCCGGCCCATTCTCGGTACGGGTTTCTTCAGCAGTGGCTGTCATGTTCGCGTTCCTCACTCGCTCTGTGTCGCCTCGGCCAGCGCACTCGCGCCGCCGACGATCTCGCTGATTTCCTGGGTGATCTCGGCCTGGCGGGCCTGGTTGGCCTCACGGGTCAACCGTTCGATCAGTTGCTCGGCATTGTCGGTGGCCGACTTCATCGCCCGCTGGCGGCTGGCCAGCTCCGAGGCGGCCGACTGCAGCAGGCAGTAGTGGATCCGGCTGGCCACGTACAGCGGCAGCAGGTGGTCCAGCACCGTCTCGGCATCGGGCTCGAACTCGTACAACGGGTGGAGGTCCTCGGCCGCGACGGGCTCGTCGGACTCGACGACCTCCAACGGCAGCAACCGGATGACCTCGGGGCGCTGGGTCAGCATCGAGACGAACCGGGTGTAGACGATGTGGATCTCGTCGACGCCCCCCTCGGTCTCGGTGTCGGCCCGGAACGCCTCCATCAGGGCATCGGCCATCTCCTTGGCCTGTGCATAGGTCGGTGCGTCGGAGAAACCCTCCCACGACTGGACGACCTCACGATGGCGGAAGTTGTAGAACGCCTTGGCCTTGCGTCCCGACAGGTACGGCGCCACCTCGAGCCCGTCACCGGCGAGCTTGGACTGCAGTTGCTCGCCCTCCTTGATGACCGAGGAGGAGTACGCACCGGCCAGCCCGCGGTCCGAGCTGATCAACAGCATCGCGGCACGGCGGGGCTGCTCGGCCTCGGTGGTCAACGGGTGGTCGATGGAGGCGTTGGACGCCACCGCCGACACCGCACGGGTCAGTTCCCGGCTGTACGGCGCTGCGGCCTGGGCCTGCTGCTGGGCCTTGACGATCCGCGAGGCCGCGATCAGCTCCATCGCCCGGGTGACCTTCTTGATGGTCTGGACCGAGCTCCGCCGCTGACGCAGTTCGCGCAGACTGGCTGGCATGTCAGGACTCCGTTCTGCTCGACGTCATCGCTTCTGGGTCACGATCTGGGCCTGCTCGACATCACTCTCGTCGAGGGCCTCGTGCTCCTCACGACCCGCCTGCAGGAAGTGCCCGTCCGAGGTCTGGAAACCCTTCTTGAACTCGGTGATCTCCGACTCCAGCGCCGCAGCGGTGTCGTCGTCGAACTTCTGGGTCTCGCGGATCGTGGTCAGCGCCTGGCTGGAGCGACGCAGGTGCTCCAGCAGCTCACGCTCGAAGCGCAGCACGTCGTTGACCGGGACCTCGTCCAGCAGGCCCTGGGAACCGGCCCACACGCTGACGACCTGCTCCTCGAAGGGGTACGGGGAGTAGGCCGGCTGACGCAGCAGCTCGGTCTGGATCGCACCACGAGCCAGCTGACGCTTGGTGGTCGCATCCAGATCGGAGGCGAACATCGCGAAGGCCTGCATGTCGCGGAACTGGGCCAGGTCGATCTTCAGCGAGCCGGAGACCGACTTCATCGCCTTCGTCTGCGCAGCGCCACCGACACGCGACACCGAGATGCCGACGTCGATCGCGGGACGCTGGTTGGCGTTGAACAGGTCCGACTGCAGGAAGATCTGACCGTCGGTGATCGAGATGACGTTGGTCGGGATGTAGGCCGACACGTCGTTGGCCTTGGTCTCGATGATCGGCAGACCGGTCATCGAGCCACCACCGAGCTCGGCGCTCAGCTTGGCGCAACGCTCCAGCAGACAGGAGTGCAGGTAGAACACGTCGCCGGGGTAGGCCTCACGGCCCGGCGGGCGACGCAGCAGCAGCGAAACGGCACGGTATGCCTCGGCCTGCTTCGACAGGTCGTCGAAGATGATGAGGACGTGCTTGCCGCCGTACATCCAGTGCTGGCCGATAGCCGAACCGGTGTAGGGAGCGAGGTACTTGAAGCCGGCGGGGTCGGATGCGGGGGCAGCGACGATCGTGGTGTACTCCATCGCACC
>DVLP01000338.1 GCA_018715445.1 Candidatus Avipropionibacterium avicola
GTCCAGCAGTTCGGTGGCCCGCGGCAGTGGCGCCAGCGCGGCAGCCACCTGCTGGGCCGAGACCCCTGCCAGCAGTGCCGCGGCCTCGGAGTCGTAGCCGTCGCCCAGCCAGGCCTCGCACCGTACGGTCAGCACCGCGAGCTCGAGGGCCACCAGGACCGGATCGGGTCGTGGGAGGTCACTGCTGGGGCTGGTCGGCCACCACCGGCGCAGCCAGTGCCCGTACGCCAGTCGCCGCACCAGGTCGAGGGCCTCGGCTTCCGGGTCGACCTCGACGACGAACCGGTCACCGCGAGCGATCAGACCCATCAGCTCCACGTGGCCGGCGATGCCGGTCCACCGCCACAGCCAGTCCGCCTCGCCCGGATCGGTCAGGGTCAGCTCCGGCCAGCTGCCCGGGGCGGCGTCCAGCGGCCAGACCGCCGTCGCGCCGGCCAACTCGACGACCACCCGCTCGTACGGCTCAGGCAGGTTCGGCTCAGGCAGGTTCGGCTCAGGTGCGTACGTCTCAGGATTGGGGCGCAGCACCCACAGCCCGTCGGATCGCTCTCCGGTCAACTCCATGGGCCACGCTCCAGTGCGGTACGGATCCGGGTGCGTTGGTCCAGGCTGACCGAACGCGCGATCCCAGTGACCAGGTCGCGCCACGAGGCGTCCCGGTCGCGGTCGGTGCCGTGACCGCCGGCGACGTCGAGGCCGTGCAACCGGACCCACAACCGCGACAGGTAGGGCCGCCAGAACTCAGCGAGTGCATCGACCACCGCTTGCTGGGCGGGATGGAGCGCTGCCTGACCGCTCACCAACCTGCGTGAGTGCAGCACATAGGCCTCCTTGCGCAGCCGGGCGTCGATCTGGGCGGCCATGCCGCGGGCCTGGGAGCGCTCGGCCAACGGACGCAGTTGCCCGGCGACCGCGATGCCGACGAGCAGCACCCGGTGCCAGTCGGGATCGGTCAGTCCCCAAGGCGCGACGGCACGATCAAGCTCGACCGCCACCGCCTCCTCGATCGTCGCGGCGGCCTCCGGTGCGCGGCGGACCGCACTCACCACCCGGGTCCGCAGGCTGCGGTCCAACGGCAACGGATCGCTGCCCTCCACGGGTTCGACCGGCGGGGGCGGGACGGGATCGTGGGCCGACAACGCCACCGCTGGCACGCCGAGCGCCGTGGCAAAATCCTGCAGGACGCCCGGACGATCGTGCAGGCCGACGCCCAGGACGGCCATCGCCTCGGGGTCCGGCCCCACGTCGGCGGGATCGGTCCCGTCGGTGAGCAGCACCGCGATCGCCTCGGCCACCACGGTGACGGCCCCGGTCAGGTCCGAGGGGACATCCTGCTCGATCCAGCGGTCCTGCAGTTCCCGTTCGAGCCGGCTCCGAACCCTTGCCGAGCCGAGGTGGGCGGCAACCTCGCTCGGGTCGAGGCCATCGGGCGGATGGACCTCGTCGATCACCTCGGCGGCGGCAGCCGACGGATCCGGATGCTCCGTGGCCGGGCCCCACCGGTGGGCCAACTCCCAGGCTCGGGGGAAGTAGAGCTCCTGCGGGTTCCCGGACCTGATCCCCCGCTCCCGGCGGACCCGTTTGAGATGGCCGTACCACCCGTCGGTCGCGCGCAGCAGGTCGACATGGTCGTCGAGCAGGGCGCGCAGTCGGGTCGCGGCGGCTGGGTCGAGGACGGGCGTGGCGAGATCCGGGTTGAGGCGGGGCCGGATGACCAACGGGTCGAGCAGGCACTTGACGGTCCGCGCCAAGGGGCCGCCGTCGCGACCGGAGAGCACTGTGTCCGACAGTCCGGCCGCCCGCCAGGCCTGGTCCAGCACGACGCGCCGGGGCAGGTCAGCCGTGTCGGTCGCCACCATCGCCGGCTCGCTCCTGCCTGCAGTCGTTAGGATCGGGGCATGCCCGAACTCACGGCAGAGGCTATCGAAGTCCGCGACCTGGTGGCACAGGTGGCGGGCAACCTCGAGCGCCGCCGGGGTGTCTGGGCACCGACCCTGGAACGGGCCCGTCAGCTCGCCGCCACGATCACCGATCCGATCTCGGGCCCCGATGCGCGGATGCGGATCGCCACCATCGACCACCTGCTGGCGCTGCGGGCCGACCAGCCGGGCGAGGCCCTGCGGCTGCTGGACGAATGCCTCGCCGGCATCGAGGGTTTGCGCGCCCTGCACCGGGAGCGGGGATCGGAGGAGGCGGAGTTCACCCGGCTCAACGACCACGAGTGGGGCGTACGGCTGAACCGCTGCCAGGTGCTGCAGGTCCTGGGTGACTGGGACGGTGCCCGCGACGACGTACAACGCTCGCTGGCCATGGCCGACGCCTCCCTGCAGCCGCACCATCATCGCTCCGCCAGCCTGGTCTCGGCGGTCGCGATCGGCCTGGAGCGTGAGGAGTTCGCCGAGGCCCTCGCCCTGGCGCAGGACAACGTACGGCTGTGTCGCGAGCACCAGCCCGACGCGATGGGCACGGCCCTGCTCACCCTGGCGCAGGTCCAGGCCCGCCTCGGGGACAACGCCGCTGCCACCACGAACGCCGATCGCGCCGAGCCCTTGATCATCGACGATCCCACCGCGATGGCCAACCTGCACCAACTGCGCGCGCTGGTGGCGATGGCCCAGCGCGACCTGACCGGGGCCGAGCACCACTTCGCCGACTACGCCGCCCACACGGCCGACCACCATGAGGTGATGGATCGCCACCACCGCCACGAGGCGGCCACGGGACGAGCCTTCCTGCTCCACTCCCGTGGCGACCTGCGCGGCGCCCGCAAGGAGTACCTCGCCGAGGTCGAGCGGGCCCGGGCCGGTGACGATCCCGTACGGCTGGCCGGGGCGCTGTGCCAACTCTCCGGGGTCACCCAGGACATTGCGTTGTCGAAGCTGTCGCTGACCCGGATCACCGGCCGTCGCCGCACGATGCACGAGCAGGCGTTGGCCGAGGTCGACCAGGCCAGCGAGCACGCCGAGGCGGCCGGTCGACGCCACCTGACCGCCGGGCTCGATGTCCAGTGGGCGAAGTACGTGGCGCAGTACCAGCAGTTCGTCGACCCGCACGATCTTCGATCGGTGCAGCGGGGCCTCGAGCGATGCCTGCCGGCCACGGTCTTCCTGCACCACGCCACCTTCTCGGTGTCGACGGCCTCGGGCCGTCGGGCGATGGCCCACCGCCACGCCGCCGAGGCGTTCACCATCGCCTTCGCCCTGGCGTTCGTCCTCGGCGCCAAGGAGGTGGTCGCCGAGCTGATCGAGCTGCGGTGCGCCGCCGGACAGTTCCGCGTCGATGTGGAGGCCACGCGCGACGAGGAATCCCCCACGTCGAACGACATCGTGGAGTTGGGTGACCTGGACGACGACGCCGGTGGCGCCGACACCCTGGGCCCGGCCGACACGGCGGGCGCACCGGCCGGGGTGTTGCTGGCTCCGCCGCCACCGTTGCTGTTCGATCCGGGACGGATCGTGCTCACCGAGGCCTTCGGACAGGCGTCGCGGCGCTACGGGCTGCCCGCGGACGACCGGTCCCCGGTTGCCTCGTGGTGAACGCACGACTGTCCGTACGAAGGATGGCTGGGTACCCACGCCGCTGAGAGTGCCCTTGCGGCTGGGCTACCGATCACGACTGCGTCACCCTGACGTCGCCGGTTCGTGATCGGTAGGCCGTGGCGGCAGGCTCCACTGGGGCCATGATGAAATCAATCTTCGCCGCAGTGGTCGGCTTCGAGGTCCTGGTCATGGTGATCGTCTTCTTCGTCGTCCCCGGCGGCGAATCGATGGGGTGGATGCGTGTGGTCATCCCCGCAGCGGTCCTCGGCATCACCGTGATCTCGATGGCACCCTTCCTGAAGGTGTCGTCGACCTTCGACGAGGCGATGCGACAGTTCCGCGGCACCCCGAACGACGACTTCGCCCAGGCCCCGATCGGCATCGGGACGATCCTCGACGCCGACACCACCGGACTGTCGATCAATGACGTCCAGCAGTACGAGATCGCCTTCGACGTCGAAACCCTTGACGGACAACGATTCCCGGCGACCTGCCGACAGCTCGTCCCCCAGCACGAGCTGAGCGCGATCGCCCGCGGCACGGTCCTCCCGGTCGCCTACCGCCCGGACCGACCCGGTGTGGTCGAGCTGGTCGACGAGGACCGGATGGTGGAGGCCCAGCACATCCACCACCAGCTCCGGGTGGCCAAGGGCCTGTCCGATCCGGACTCGCTGATCGTGACCGCGGAGGGCACCCCGGCCATGGGAGTCGTGCTGTCCGCGGTGCCGACCGGGGAGATCCGCCACGGTCACACCGGCCTCGAGCTCACCATCGCGGTCACCCGTCCCGACGGTGGCCAGTTCACCACCAGCAAGGTCTCGTACCTGCCCGCCAGGCACGTGGGTCTGGTGCAACCGGGTCGGCAGCTCTCGGTGCACTACCTGCCCCACGACGAGTCCCGGGTCTCGATCTCGCTGCCGGCCGTGGCGTGACCCCTCGACAGGCTCGGGGCCGCAATGGTGCAAGGATGACGGCGTGCGACCGACCCTGCTGATCAAGTTCGCCGAGGCGAGCGACGGTTTCCTGTCATGGCGGTGGAGCGACCGCCTCGACCGGGTCGAGGCCGCCCACATCGGGCTCGACGTGTTGCAGGCCATCAGCAACGGTCTGGCGGCGCACCTGCCGAACCCGTTGGACGGTGAGCCCACGGCCGACGCGCTCACCCGGGCCCTGACGTCGGGCGCCTTCTCGCGACCCGACACCACGACGGTGATCTGTCAGGAGATCGCCAATGCGCTGATCCCCCAACCCCTGCAGGAGGAACTGCGCAGCAGCCGCGAGCGGCCGGTGGTCCGGATCCAGGACTCCCCTGCGGTCGCGCGGGTCCCGTGGGAGCTCGTGCTGGGTGAGTGGTGCGACGTGGTGGCGATGCCGCCGGCCACCGTCCGGGAACGCCGCCAGCGACCGACCGGCTCCGGGGTGGTCGCGGTGATCGATCCACGGATCCCGGGCCAGACGGCCGACTCAGCGCTCGGGTCGGTGCTGGGACGACCCGCAGCGGATGCGCCCCTGGCCGCCCTGCTGGAGCGCCACGGTGACGACCTGCGACCGCAGGTCGACAGCTACCCCGACCTCGCCCGGCGCCGGGACCTGGACCGGGAGTGGTTGCGCCACGCCTGCGCCGACGCGGCCCGGTTGCTCTTCGTCGGTCACACCAGCAATGCCAGCGACCACGGCATCCCCGGGGAGAACTCGGCAATCCACCTGTGCTGCGTCGACGCCGACGGTACGCACCGCCCGTTGACCGCCGGTGAACTGGTCAACGGTGCCGGCGCCGGCCGGTGGCAGCTGCCGGCCCGGGTGGGGTTGATCGGTTGCGAGTCCGGTGGTGACGCCCGCGACCACGACCAGCTGGGGCTCACGATGGCCTGTCTGGCCCTGGGGTCCGACCTGGTCACCGCGACCCGATGGGTGTTGCCCACCGACCGGGCCCTGGTCGAGGCCTTCGGCGACCGGGTTGACGGCGCCCCGCTGCAGGAGCTCGTGCTCGCTGTCGACGCCGCCCATGCCGCATCGGATCCGGTCGCCGAACTCGCCACCTGGCGTACGGCCCGGGCCGAGGCCTGGCAGGACGGGGGTCGGCCGGGCGATCACCCGCTGTTGTGGGCCGGGCTCACCACCACCGAGCTCACCGCCGGCTGATCAGTCGAGAGCCCATCTCACTCAAGTGCCTGCATCCAGCCGAAGCCGTCGTCGACCTCGACCAGACGGTGGCCCTGAGCCAGTGCGGCCAGCACTTCGCCCTCGAGCACCAGGGTGTGGGGTCCGGCGATGTCGACCACCACGGCCGAGGCACCTTGTTGCCGGGCCGTCTGGGCCACCCGGTCCAGGGTGACCGGGACCGGTCTGGTCGTGTCGTCCCAGTTGGCCTGGGAGTCCATCCCGGTGAAGGCGAGCAGGGCCGTGCGTCCGTCAGGGGCCTGCATCATGACCACGGCCATGTCGGCCTCCTTGTCGACGGTCAGCAGACGCTCGACGGGGCCGGTGCTGTGCACGGCGGCCTCGGAGGTCGCGGTGGCCGCGATCGGGACCAGCAGCCGCGCGGTGCACAGCTGCACCACCGCGCTCAGGTAGGCCGAGCTGTCACCGGACTCGGTGGCCGCCAGCGCGGCACGCAGCTGGGGGTCAGCCGTCCCGTCGTCACCGGGGAACGGTGACGGTGCCAGGGTGCGTTCGTGGGTGGCCTCGTCCATGGGGGCACACTGTACGTGCCGTCCTGGACGGGGCGTGTGGCAGGCTGCAGGTGCAGATCAACGTGAGGAGTGGACCATGGGCACCGAGGACGTGATCCTGCTGGTGGCATCGCTGGTCCTGGCCGCTGGCTCGGTCGGGATCGGGGTCGCCGTCCGGAGTCGACGCCACCATCCTGCCCCGTTGGTCACCGGGATCGGGGTGGCCGCCGTGCTGGTCGGCGGCTGGCTGTCGGGCCTGACCGCCCTGCTGTGGCACGGCATCCTCGGCCTCGTCTCGTGGGCGGTCGCCGTCCCCACCGAGGTGATCTCGCTGGTCGGGGCGATCCTGCTCGGCCTCGGCATCGTCACGATGGTGGTCGGCGGTGTCGCCGCTCGACGCCACCGGCCCAGCATCTCCTCCGGCACCGCACTGCCCCCGAGCACCTCCAAGCGCTCGAAGCGCAAGGACCGCAAGGAACGCAAGGCCAAGCAGGGCTCCGAGCCCGCCGAGGACAAGCCGCGCGGGATCAGTCCAGCCGGCAGTGGGGTCGCCCGGGTGCCCGGGATGACCGACCGGCCGGCCACAACCACCCAGCCGACACCGGAGCCGGTGAGGAAGCAGAGCTCGCCGGACCCGTCGCCGCTGGAGATCTCCGAGCCGCCCCGCACCGAGAACTCCAGTCCGACAGCGTCGGGGAACCTGCCTCCGACGATCCCCTGAGCAGCCGATCCCCTGAGCAGCCGATCCCCTGAACGGCCGATCGCCTGACCAGTCGATCCCCTGACCAGCCGAGGCGTCGCGTCAGTCCTGTGCTGACCTGACCCGCTGGTTGAGCTCGGCCACCGCACGTCGGGTGACCTCGCCCTCGCTGCCCTGCAGTCCGAACAGCATCAGCGTCTGTGGCTCACCGTCGGGCTGTTCCTGGCGCAGCA
>DVLP01000339.1 GCA_018715445.1 Candidatus Avipropionibacterium avicola
AGATCACGGCCGTGGCGGCCTAACACCCCCCACCCCTGCCCATGCGGCACCGAAGCGGCCCCGGACCTACTACGGTCCGGGGCCGCTCTCTATGGGCACCGCCACCCACGCGCGGCACCGACCTGCCTCTAGCCAGACTCGCGGGCAATGGCCCGCCGACGCTGCTGGGCTCGGCTGCCCTTCCGGCCTCGCCGATCCCCGCCCGGCCGCGCGGTCGCCGCAGCGGCCTGCGCCTGCCGCGAACGGAGCTCGTCAGCCGTCGCTGCACGCGAAGTCACAATCGCCATTCCTGTTCACCTCCAACTCGGGATCCGGCATCTGCACACATCAAAGCGTTCCCTGCCCGCGCGGCCGTGCAGCAGACCACCAGGCGGCACGGTCAGCTGCTGCCCCTGCTGGAAGGTGTCGACGATGTCGGACTACTCATCGGTCGGTGCGACTCCGCTGAACGCGGCGACAGTGTCCTGCCTGCCGGCGGTCGGGGCACAGGAGGGGGCATCGAGGTCGATGTGCTTGCGGGGCCGGGCGTCTGCAGCACTGTCCTGGGGCGCCCCGAGGGGTTCCAGGTCGGTGAGGTTGCGGGCCGTCATCATCGCCGACAGCAGCAGGCCGCAGGCTTTCGCGTCGTCGAGGGCACGGTGGGAGTTGATCGCCGGCAGCTTGAATGCCTCGATCAGGGCCGACAGTTTGTTGGACGGGAACGTGAAGTGGCGGCGGGCGGCGGCCAGCGTGCACACGCCCTGCCATTGGGGTGGGGGCTGTTGCAGCCGGTGGTATTCGCCGCTGAGGAACCGTGACTCGAAGTTGAGGTTGTGGGCGACCAGGCCGTGGCCGGCGACGAAGTCGCGCAGTTCTACGAGCACCGTGTCGATGGGAGGGGCTGTGCGTACCTGCGCCGGCGTGATGCCGTGGATCTTCTGCGCGGCCGGGCTCAGGGGCACGTTCGCTCCGGGGTTGGTCAGGGACTGGTAGGTGTCGATCAGGCATCCGTCCGGGGAGTACCGAGCGGCGGCGATCTCGATGACCCGGCAGTCTTCCGACATCCCCGTCGTCTCTACATCTATAGCGACGAAGGGGGCGCGGGCCAGAACTCCGGGGTGGCTCAGCTCCGGCCGGCGCACAGTTCTGGGTGTGATGATCAGCGGCGACGTGGCAGTCATAGGGGCCTGCTCTTCTATCCGACTTGTAGTAATGATCCGATACCAAGAACCTACGCGCGCACTCCGACACGAACGCGTCCCGCAGCGCGGACCCCGGCACCGGAAAGCCCGGCCAACCACGACCCGGAACTGGACAGAACCTGTACCGGCCCCTGGCGGACTGGTCGAGATAGATCGACTCAGTCACCCATGTCGGTGCCGTCGACGAACGCTGCGGCAGCGCTCATCACTGACGCGAACCGGCCCGCCGCGATCGCGACCATCGGCGGCTGCTCGTCCAGCCGAGGGTTCGCGCCGATGAACCACGCCCGGGCGACGTCGGCGCCTTCGGCCGTCGCGATCGTCGTCCACGCCTGGTGTGCCACCTGTAGTCGCTGCAACGCGTCATCCCCCGGTACCGGGCGGCCGGCGGCGGACCACTTGCCTGGCAGTTCCTCGTCCCGCACCCCCGTGGTCACTGCCACCACCGTCGGTCCGAGATGCTGCACCAGCTCACGCGCCAGCTCCGTGCTCGACATCGTCATGGTCTCGGTATATGCCAGGGTCGTCCCCAGCGGCAGGCAACGACGCCGTGGGGCGTGGTCTAGAAGAAGTCACCGAGGTGGGAATCCACCCACTGGCACAAGCCCGGATCCTCTCCCCACCGGGCGAGGACCTCGACGACGGTGTCCGGGTCGGTGGGGGTCCACCACCGCATCTGCCACATCGTGGTCTCCCTGCCGACCTGCGACAATCCGGGAAGAAAGTACAGGCAGTAGGTCCTCTGCGCTGGCCGGAGCACCTCCAGCGACGCTGCTGACACCTCGCAGTAGCCGTAGCTTCGGGCCAGGACCCCGTCCTCAGTGATCCACCACCTCCCCTCCTCGTCGCGCGTGCGGTCGCGCACCGGCAGTGGGGGGACGTCATCGGCCCACGCCCGGCAGTAGTGGGCGGCTGCGGCAACGGTCATGCCGTGGTGGGCCACGAGGTGGCGGGCAGCGTCCCGGCGTGCGATGTGCCAGGTTGTCCACGTCGGCTCGCCCGGCACCGGAACCCACCCGTGCTCAAGCGCGGACAAGATGTCGTCGAGGCTGGCCCCCAGGTCGGCGCACACCTCGTCTGAGTCCAGCGCCACCGCCAGCGCCCCGAGGTGCGGCAGGCCGGGTTCGCAGTCGCCGAGGCTGACCGTTCCACCAGGCGTGGGTAGGTGCGCCCACAGACCCAAGGGCTGCCGGTAGCCCCAGTGGCCGATCTGTCCGGCTAGGTCCAGCATGCGGGTGTCTCGCATTGGTGCCTTTTCTGGTGGTCGGGGTGGGTGAACGCCGACCGTATCGGCTGCGCGTGTCGGCCTGTCAGCCCGTTGGGGGCAGCAGGTCTCGGGCTTAGGATGAGGTATCGGACAAAGTAAGGGAGGGTCGACATGACGCAGTCCATGTCGCGGGCCGAAGCGATTCGTGCAGCCCAAGCTGCTCGCGCCCGGAAGGCTGACGCCGAAGACCAGGCGGCGCTCGACGCGGGCAGCGACAGTGACGATGCTGCGGGCAAGGACAGGCCGGCCCCGGCCGCTTCTCCCGAGCCCACCGAGCGGTCCTCGAAAGCGCCGCTCGTCCGGCTGGTGTCCGGGGCGGCCCTGGTGGCCGTGGTCGGTGTCGGCGGCTGGATGGTCGTATCGGAAAGCACTACCGACGGTGGCCAGTCCCAGTCCGTGTTGGTCGAGGAGTCGGCGGCCTCCGATGACGAGCCGGTGGCAGCGAAGCTGGTCACGGGCCCGCAGTCTGGTTTCGATACCGACGCGATGTCCGATCTTGTCGCCGAGCGTGAGAAGGAAGCCCAGGAGCGCAAGCAGGCCGAAGAGAAGAAGGCGGCGGAGAAGAAGAAGGCGGAGGAGGAAGAAAAGCGTAAGGCCGAGGAGAGCAAGCAGGCCGAGGCGCGGAGCGCGGCGCAGTCCAACCCCGCCCCCGCGGCGCCGGCGCGACAGCAGTCGGCGCCCAGCTACCAGCCTCCGGCCCAGCAGTATCAACCGCCGGTCCAGCAGTACCAGCCTCCCGTGCAGCAATACCAGCCGCCGGTCCAGCAGTACCAGCCCGCACCTGCCCCTGCCCCTGCCCCGGCCCCGGCTCCGGCGCCCGCGCCGGCGCCCGCACCGGATGTGCAGTTGGCTCCGGTGCAGCCGCCCAGTGTTCCGAGACTGACGATCCAGTAGCAGTCCACGCCGGCCAGTCACCGGGGGCCGGCCAACGTCGACTACGCAAAAGAAGTGGGGAGGGGCCACCCGGCCCCTCCCCACTATTGCCCATCGAATGTACTGCTCCCTCAGGCTGTCACAGTGCCCACCATTACGGAGCTGATCCAGTGGGCCGACGGTAAACCCGAACCGTGGTCGACGGGTCCACCCCGGGGGCGCGAGACGATCCGGGGGTCGGCACCGCTGTCTCGTCGGCAGCCACCAGTGGAGCGGCCACCGCATGCGCGAACACACTCAGCACTCGGCTGGCCAACATCCCAGCCTTGTCGTCGAGCACCGTTTCAGGTGACCAGGGGGTGGCCTGCCGGTCCTGCCGCTCAGACCCCGCGACGATCAGGGCCCGCTGCGCCTGGGCAGGGCCGTCAGCGTCGGCTGCTGCGACGGCCACTTCCCCGTTGAACATCAGCGGCGGCAACTGCTGATTTGCCGTGGCCAACTGGTCCCGCACCTGCCGGTCGAACGCGGCATCCCCGGTGCGGCCCCACTTGCCGCTCATGTCCGATAAGTCCAGCACCCGGATGGCCGGCCCCCTCGCGGTGTCCTCACGCACCCACCCCACCGCCCGTAGAGGCGCCTGGTCGGCCGACTCGGCCGCCAAGGTGGGGCCGGCATGCTCGACTCTGCGCAGGATCGGGTGCGGAAACACCAGCAGTCCACTGCCTCCCAGCGTTGAGAGGGCGGCGGCATCCGGTCCGCGGTAGCGGTCGGTGTCGACCAGCGCCAGGAGCGCCGCCTGGGAGGGCGGGTCCACGACCATGGGCGCAGCATCGTGGATCTGGCGTGACCGCACGGCGCACAGGTGACCGATCCGTCGGGCGGTCAGTGACAGTTCGTCGTCGGCCGCGGCGGCAACCTCGGAGGTGTCTACGCCGTAGGCGTCCGCCAGCCAGACAGGCATGATGTCGGCGATGTCCGCGCGTGCCCCCTCCCTCGTGGCGGCCCACCAGTCCAAGGCGTGCTGCTGTTCGGGCACGTACCGCATCAGGGCCGCCTGCTCGGACCGGAGCCATGCGGCGAACGCGTACCGCCAGGCGACGGCCTGTCGGGCGGCGCCGGCGGGGGTCCAAGGGGCGATGTCGTCGCCGCGTGCGTGTCCGTCCATCCAATCTGTCACTGGAACCCCTCCAGGTCTTCGGCGGCGGCGAGAGCTTGAGTGACCGCGTCCGGCAGTGCCTCGATCAGTGTCTGCTCGGTGGCGGTGATGGCCGCGACCCCTGCGGGAAGATACTCGGGCACGTCCTCGTCGATCGAGATCCACAGCACGCGCACTCCATCCGCGTGCAGGTCGTTGATCGTGCTGGCCACCGTCTGGCTGTCGGCGAGCACGCTGTCGGAGATCACCACGATCAGACGGGAGTCGTCGGGGAACTGATCCATCGCCAGCTGTTCTCGCAGCACCATGAGCGCTTCCGACAAGGCGGAAGAGTGGTTGCCTCCACCGGGCTCGGTGGGCGGCACGACCGGCACGTGGGTTGTCGACCCCTGCTCCAGCAGCTGGGCGGTGCTGTCGAACGCGGCCACGGCCACCGTGCTGCGGGCCTGCCGTGCGCGGGCCGCGGCGGTCTCCACTACCCACGCCGCTGACACCGCCGAGTCCAGCACCTCGTACATCGACGGGGAGTGGTCGATGGCGATGCCGACCCGTTGTGCGGGGCGGCGCAGGATGCGCCGATGCCGGCGTCGGAATGGGGTGGCGGTGCGGGGCAGGCCGAGGAACTCCTGCGCATCGGCCTGCATCGCCTGCCCCATATCCAGACGTCCGGGGGGCACGGCATAGGCGACCGTGGTCTCGTCCATGCCTCGGTCGGCGGCCTGGTCCAGTCGCTCGGCGACCGCGTCGGCGGCATCCTGCTCGACGAGGGTCGCCGCGCGGAGTGGGAAGGGCGCAGAAAGGCGTGCAGAACTCACGGAGACGTCTCCAGGGGTCGGTGATCTATCGGTGCCTGTGATGCTGCCTTGCCGACGTGCCGCTGTGGCACCACACCGAAACCGGTGCCGCGCATACTGGGCGCAACACGCTACCGGCGCACTACGACACGACGAAGGACTTCGACACATGACCACGCCCGCGATGACCACCTCCCTGCCCGTTGCCTGGTGGAGAAGGAAGGGGGCGGCCACGCGCGGCAAGGATGAGCCCGAGGCGATGCTGCTGTGGCAAGACCCCGACAGTGGCCCCCAGTTGGTGGCTGCGCACCGGGGCCAGGCCGGATTGACGCTGTCGGCTGACGCGGCGCTGCTGACGAAGGAGGCCGGTGCGGCGTTCACCGAGGCGGCTCCCACGCGGGTGTACTCCGACGTGACGTATCTGCAGGTCGACCAGTCCGGCCCCACCTATGACCAGCTACTGGAGCTGCTGCAGGGGCCGGCGCCGTCGGCGGCACTGCTGGGCGACCTGGGAGAC
Source organism: Candidatus Avipropionibacterium avicola (assembly GCA_018715445.1). GTDB lineage: Bacteria > Actinomycetota > Actinomycetes > Propionibacteriales > Propionibacteriaceae > Avipropionibacterium > Avipropionibacterium avicola. The sequence continues at coordinate 5,789 of DVLP01000339.1, forward strand.
AGTGCCCGCGAGGCACTGGCTCCTCCTGCCCCGGCCGAACCGGCCCCGGCGGCATCCAGTCCCCGCCCGGCGGTGGGCGCCTCGACCGTTGTTGGTCTGGATCCGGTGCCGCTGCCCGATGGCCGGGTCTACCGTCCCCGCCCGGTCGCCGACACCACGGATGTGCAGTTGCTGCGCCAGGCACGGGGCCTTCTGTTCACCCGCCTGGTCGGCCTGTCAGGCAACGGGAAGACCATGCTGGCCGAGGCCGCGTTCGGTGACGATCTGATCGTGGTGGAGGGCCATGGCGACCTCACGGTCGACGATCTGGTCGGCAAGTGGGTGCCGCGGGAAGACGGGCCCGGCTACCGGTTCGCCTACGGGCCTCTGGCGGTGGCCATGCAGCAGGGCAAGGTGCTGCTGATCGACGACATGACGCGGGCCCCGTCCGACACCATCAACGTCCTGATGGGCCCGGCCGATGACCGGCGGATGCTGGTGATCGACGCCCTCCCCGACGAGCCGGTGCTGCGGGCCGCTGACGGGTTCCACCTCATCGCCACCTACAACCAGACCGGGGTCGGAGTGCGGCCTGTCGACGAGGCGATCCTGCGCCGGTTCCCGCTGCAGATTGAGGTGACCACCGATTACGGTCTCGTCGCCGCCCTGGGTGTCGATCCACGGCTGGTGCAGGTTGGGCGGCGGCTGGCAGATCGGTCGGCGGCGGCCGTGCAGGCCGGGCGGCGCCCGGGGTGGGCTCCCCAGACTGATCACCTCCTCAAGTCGCAGAAGGCTCTGGAGATGGGGCTGGGTGAGCAGGTCGCAGTGTCGATGCTGTTGGCTGCCTGCCCGACCCCGCAGCACCAGCCCGAGGTGAGGGAGGTGCTGGCCGAGGTGTTCGGGCCGTTCGCCGGGCCGTTGACGCAGCAGGAGCTGCCGTGAGTCGGCCACCCCGGTGGGCGCAGCCTGCCCGGGGCGATGATGCGACGACGCTGGAAGTGGCTGTGTCCGGCCCGGCTGGGATCGCCGCGGCCCGGCGGGCGGCGACGGCTGCCTACGTGTGGGCGCGACGTCAGGGCCTCCCGCTACCCGACCTCGAGCGGGTCTGCCGGGTGGGTGGCTACGTCGTGATCCCGTTCAGCGAGCGGCTCCCGGAGGAGATCGTGGAGCAGTTCCGACAGGAGTTCCCCGACCTGTACAACGACGGCGCCACCTCGAGCATTCTGGGCTCCAACACCACTGGCGGCGAGGTGCAGTCGGTGCAACCCCTCTAGCGGCCTGGGCTGTCCTGCAGGTGCACGTTCGCCAGTCGCGTAGCCTGCGTGACCCCACTGACGTCGACGAGGATGTCCAACTCCGGCCGCGCGAACACCCGTCGCATGGGCTGCGGGTAGGCGCGGCACACCTTGCCCCAGGGGCCGGCGGTGACGAGACCGTCGTGGAACACCACAACGACCCCGTCTGCGTGCCGTAGGGCGGTACGGATGTGCCCAGTGCTGATGTAGGGGACGGCGCAGTGTCCGGTGGGCTGGTCGACCAGGTCGCAGTCCTGGAGCCAGATTCGGATCGGCATGGGTCTCTCCGGTTCGCTGGCCGGGTGTGCTCGGCCCGTCGTGGCCGCGCGCTGTCTGTCACGGTCCATCATGCCTGTTCAAGGCATGCGCGGCTAGGGGTGGCGCGCCCCGGAGCTGCTAGTCGCCGGTGACGGCGAGTAGGTCGCCGTCCTCGGTGAAGTGCACCGTGACCTGCCACCGGTTTTTCCAGCTCAGGCGCATGGCGGTCCGGTCACGTCGTTCCTGCCGGGTGAGTTGCCGCAGGGTGGCGTAGGAACGCACCGCCCGGCGGGTGTCCGTCGGTCGGGTGGTCCACAGTCCCGCATCGAGGGTCTGCCGCACCGTGACCGGGGTGGGGTCGGGCAGTTCGAGGGCGGGATTGCGGACCGCCGCGTACAGGACCATGCCGTCGATCCCGAAAGCGAACGAGGTCCACCACCGGTGGATGGACGAGGCCCCGACGGTGAGCCGGCGGGCGTCCCCGTCCGACAGAGCCAGGCGCGGAGTAGTGAACACCGGCATGTCCCGAGCTCGACCGAACCTGTACACGACCTCTGATTGGACGCGGCGCCTGCTGGTCACGTTCGGGGAGGCCCACCCCCATTCCCAGGTGCCGGCCTTGTCGACCCCGATGATCTGGGTGTCGCAGTCCAGGCTGCGCCGGCCCCGGAAGTGGGACGTGCCCAGCGTCGGGTTCAGTCCCCACCGGGGTGTCGCGCCGAGCAGCGACACGAAGTGCAGCTGGTGCTCGTGCGCGTACAGCAGTCCCCGGTCGACGGCATCGTCGAGGGTTCTGCGTGGTGGGGCGATCGTGGTCACCGGCTTCCTCCGTCGTAGGTGTCTGACCTCGAGAGTAAGGGCGGGGCATGCCGCGGCCGGAAAACATAGAGCGCC
>DVLP01000035.1 GCA_018715445.1 Candidatus Avipropionibacterium avicola
CGGTGACCTCACCGGAGTCCAGGTCCAGCCGGTGCAGGTGCGGCTTCGGCTGGGTGCCGGCGTACAGCGCATGGTGCTCCGGGTCGTAGACCGCTGCCTTGACATAGGTGATGTCGGGGTCGTCGCTCACCCGGCCCAGGTCGGTGAAGCCGTTCTCGGGATGATGGGACCAGAGCTTCGCATCGGGATAGGTGCCGCCGTAGACGGTGCCGTCGGGGGCGGCGGTCAGCCCGTAGAGGAACTCGGCCTGCCCGGTCGGGTTGCCCAGGTCGCTCATCTGCTCGGTGGCCGGGTCCCAGCAGTACAGGTGGCCCTGGTTGTAGGTGCCGACGTAGACCAGGCCGTCCTCGGTGACGGTGATGGTGGGTCCACCCCCGGCCCCGGTCATCGGATACCGGCCGATCTGGGTGGCCGGGTCGTCGACGGTGCTGACGTTGAGCTCGGAGTTCTCGCCCTGGGTGGGGGCGACGGCGGCCAGCCGACCGTCGGCCAGCGTGGTGAAGGCGCCTTCGACGACGGTGAGGGAACTCATCGGCGAGCCGAGGTCCTCGACGGTGGTGCCCGGCAGCTCGGGTGGGTCGGCGGGCCCGCGGGCGTGGGCGCGATCGACGGTGACCGACGAGCCTGCCAGGCCGAGACCGATGCCGCCAGCGGCACCGAGGGCCATCACGGTTCTGCGAGTGGTCATGACTGGTACTCCCTTGGACGTGCAGTTTGAGACAATCCGCAATCTGAAAATGAGCTTAGTGTCAATGCGTGAGGCGGTCGAGGGTTGTGCGGGTGCGGCAGACTGACCGGGTGACTTCGCAGTGGGAGCAGCGGCTGACCGCCGCACTGGACCAGGCCCTGGCCGTCGCCGACGGGCTCGCCGACCAGCGGGTCGCCGCGATCCGGCGGGCCCGACCCGAGCTGTCGCCCCGTCAGGTGATCGGCGTGCTGGAGCGCGAGTTCGCCGGGCTGACCGTGGTCACCGGCGCCGGCACCGGCATGGTCGCCGCAGTGCCGGCCGTCGGGCTGGTCGCCGCGCTGGGCCTGGCCGGTGCTGACCTGGTCGCCTTCCTCACCGCATCGGCCGCCCATGCCCTGGCGGTCGCCCGGGTCCACGGCCAGGACTACCGCTCGGTCGAACGGCAGCGTGCCCTCGTCCTGGCGGTGCTGATCGGCAATGCCGGCAGCAAGGTGGTGCTCAACACCGTCGGGCGGACCGGGGTGCGGTGGGGTCGCTCGCTGGCCGCCACCCTGCCGCTGCGGTTGGTCAAGGAGCTCAACCGCCGTCTCGGCGGGCTGCTGCTGAAGAAGTTCGGCCCCAAGGCGGGGCTGGTGAGTGCGGTCAAGACCATCCCGCTGGGGCTGGGAGCCGCGATCGGCGGCACCGGCAACTTCGTGATGGGCCGGGAAGTCATCCACTCGACGCGGGAGGCCTTCGGCGCGCCGCCTGAGGTCTTCACCGGGTCCGGGCCCGAGCAGCACTAGATTCCTTTGACCAGCACGGGCCGCGACCGGTAGGCTGGCACGGCGCTGTGCCCTGCCTGACTCCGTACCGAGTGAGTCGGGCCCGACCCCACATGGTCATCGGACATGGTGTGCCCAACTCAACATCCAGTCCACATCGGAGCCCTACTACATGACCTCATCTCTCGAGGCTGCCCCTCAGGTGGCCATCGACGACTTCGAGTCTCCGGAAGCTTTCCTGGAGGCCGTCGACGCCACCATCAAGTACTTCAACGACGGCGACATCGTCGCCGGCACCGTGGTCAAGGTTGATCGGGACGAAGTCCTGCTCGACATCGGCTACAAGACCGAAGGTGTCATCCCTTCCAAGGAACTCTCCATCAAGCACGACGTCGACCCCTTCGAGGTGGTCCAGGTCGGTGACGAGGTCGAAGCCCTCGTCCAGCAGAAGGAGGACAAGGAAGGTCGCCTGATCCTGTCCAAGAAGCGCGCCCAGTACGAGCGCGCCTGGGGCACGATCGAGAAGATCAAGGAAGAGGACGGGGTCGTCACCGGTTCGGTGATCGAGGTCGTCAAGGGTGGTCTGATCATCGACATCGGCCTGCGCGGCTTCCTGCCCGCCTCCCTGGTCGAGATGCGTCGGGTCCGCGACCTCCAGCCGTACGTCGGCCAGGAGCTCGAGGCCAAGATCATCGAGCTGGACAAGAACCGCAACAACGTGGTGCTGTCGCGTCGCGCCTGGTTGGAGCAGACCCAGTCCGAGGTCCGCCAGAACTTCCTCACCCAGTTGCAGAAGGGTCAGATCCGCAAGGGCACGGTCTCCTCGATCGTCAACTTCGGTGCCTTCGTCGACCTCGGTGGGGTCGACGGCCTGGTCCACGTCTCCGAGCTGTCCTGGAAGCACATCGACCACCCGAGCGAGGTCGTCGCCGTCGGCGACCCGGTCACCGTCGAGGTGCTGGACGTCGACATGGACCGCGAGCGTGTCTCGCTGTCGCTGAAGGCGACCCAGGAGGATCCGTGGCAGGCCTTCGCCCGGACCCACCAGATCGGTCAGATCGTGCCGGGCAAGGTCACCAAGCTGGTGCCCTTCGGTGCCTTCGTCCGTGTCGAGGACGGGATCGAGGGACTGGTCCACGTCTCCGAGCTCGCCGTGCGTCACGTCGAGATCCCCGACCAGGTCGTCACCGTCAACGACGAGGTCATGGTCAAGATCATCGACATCGACCTCGACCGTCGTCGGATCTCGCTGTCGCTGAAGCAGGCCAACGAGAACATCGACGTCAACGCCGAGGACTTCGACCCGACGCTGTACGGCATGACCGCCTCGTACGACGAGCAGGGCAACTACCTCTACCCGGAGGGCTTCGACCCGGAGACGGGCGAGTGGCTCGAGGGCTACGAGGAGCAGCGCGGAGCCTGGGAGCAGCAGTACGCCGAGGCCCACGCCCGCTGGGAGGCCCACAAGAAGCAGGTCGAGGAGGCCGAGGCTGCCGAGGTCACCGCGGCTGCCGAGTCGTCCACCGCTGGTCCGGCCAGCTTCGGCACCGAGGCGCCGGCCGCTCCGAGCGAGGGTTCGCTGGCCTCGGACGAGGCCCTGCAGGCCCTGCGCGACAAGCTGACCGGAGGCTGATCACCCCCGGGTGAGACGCCCGATCATCCGAAGGCCCCGAGGTTCGCCTCGGGGCCTTCGGCGTTCTCCCGCAGCGGCGGCGCGGCCCAGCGGGTGATCGTGACCATCCTGATAACTTGTCTCGGGACGAACCGGTGCGAAGTGGACCCCTCGACGCCGACGCTGAGGGGGATGTCCGCATCCTCGTCCGTGCCACCACCTGAGAGGACCATGCCGTGACCTGTCCCCGTTGCCGGGCCGGCGTCCCCGATGTCGCGCACTTCTGCCACCGCTGTGGTCAGGACCTGCGGGCCGGGGACGACCAGACGCGTCGCAATCGCTTCGCGGTCAAGCCCGATGAACCGGTCGCCTCCTTCGCGATCCTGTCGACGATCATGCCGCGCGGGGTGAACCAGCGACCCAGCACCTATCGCCTCGCGCTGGTCGCCGGGCTCACCATCGCGCTGATCTCGGTGATCTTCGGCAACCTGCCCAGCGCCATCCTGGTCTCGGTGGTGACGATCCCGCTGGTCTACATCGTCTATCTCTACGACGTGAACCTGTGGGACGACCAGCCGGTCCGGGTGACCGCGCTCGCGTTCGGAGTGACCTTCGCGGCCGGGCTGGTGTTCACCATCGCGTGGACGCGGTTGAGCGGGGCCAACGACCCGACCGGTGGGTTCTCCTTCGGTGGCCTGCTGGTCTTCGTGCTGCTGGTCCCGATCATCGGTGAGGTGATCCGCCAGGTCGGCCCGGTGCTGCTGGCCAGCCGCCCCCAGTTCGACGACCTGCTCGACGGACTCACCTTCGGCGTCGTCGCCGGCGTCGCCTACAGCGCTGCCGAGACGCTGGTCATGTACTGGCCGAGCATCGTCGGAGGGTCGTCCAGCAGTGACGGGATCGGGACCTGGGTCTCGGTCATCTTCCTGCACGGCTTCATCAAGCCGGTGATCCTGGGCACGGCGAGCGGGATCGCGGCCGCGGAATTCGCCGGACTCGGCAAGGGCTACGACGGCTTCACCGCGCGCTACCTGCGCGGTCTGGGGATCGCCATCGGTGGCGTCGCCGCCTTCTATCTCGGCCTCTACCTGCTGGGCCTGATCCCCGACGGGGTCGTCTCGGTCGCGCTGTCGGTCTTCTGGGGCCTGGCCGTGGCCGGTGCCCTGGTCATCCTGCTGCGCACCGCTCTGCACACCGGGTTGCTGGAGGCGGCGCTGGAGTCGGCCGCCCGCGAGGGTGGCGTCGGCGACGGCGACAACCTGGAGTTCTGTGCGGCCTGCGAGATGCCGCTGATGGAGGCCGCCCAGTTCTGCAATGCCTGCGGTTCGAGCGTGCGTCTGCAACGCGGCAAGCCTGCGTCGCGGGGCTCCGCTCGGTCTGCGTCCTCGGCTCCCTCCGCCCCGGGCGCTCCGACTGGCCCGAGCGCCCCGAGTGCCCAGGGTGCCCCCGCGGCTGCGGCCGCTGGTGGCGTCACGGTGGCCGAACGCCTCGAGCACCAGCCGCCGCCGGACGAGCCACCGGTCGACGACGAACCGACCATCGCGATCGTCCAGGAGCAGCCCGCTCCGGAGGCGCCGACCGACCCGGTGGCCCATCCCCTCGACCAGGGGGACTGGGCTGACGGTGACGGTGACGACTCCGATGGCGCGTGGGAGGTGGGGCCCCAGACCGACCCCGCCGGTGAGGACCCGGAGGAGGACCAGCGATGAGCCAGTGGAACAACCCCGACCCGGGCCAGCCCAACCAGCCCCCGCAGCAGTACGGGCAGCAGCCTCAACAGCAGTACGGC
>DVLP01000340.1 GCA_018715445.1 Candidatus Avipropionibacterium avicola
CAGAGCTATCCCGAGTTCGTCCGCAGCCTCGATCCGTCCCGGGGTGACCACGTGGCGATGCTCAACGCCTGCACCACCTTGTTCCGTGGGGCGGGCTACGTCGCCTTCGACGGTGAGGTGCCCGAGCACACCGAGCATGCCGCGCTCGCGACGCCGTACGCCCATGCCACGGCACCGCTGCGACGTCTGGGGGACCGCTGGGTGCTGGAGATCTGCGCCGCGGCGAGTGCCGGTACGCCAGTCCCTGAGTGGGTCTCGGCCGGGCTGGAGGAGATCCCGTCGATCATGACCTCCTCGGACCAGCGGGCCAAGAAGTACGAACGGAGCGTGATCGACCTGGTCGAGGCGCACCGCCTCAGCGGCCGGGTCGGCAGCACCTTCGCGGCCGTGGTGGTCGACGTCGACGAGGACGGCGACCGTGGCACCGTGATGGTCTCCGAGCCCGCAGTCGAGGCCACCGTCCGTGGGTCCGAGCTGCCCCTCGGTCAGGACGTGACCGTCCGCCTCACGGTGGCCGACCCCGACAACCGCAAGGTCGAGTTCGCCCTGGACTGACGGCGTCCGATCCCCGAGCTCCTCACCCACGCCCCCGAGCCCGTCGAGGGGCTGTCCGATCCCCGAGCCCGTCGAGGGGCTTGCCTGTCCGATCCCCGAGCTCGTCGAGGGGCCGACCCGCACTCACTCCACCATGGATACTAAGGTGAGCCTTGGCTCATACGATCCGGATGGAGTGATGGATGTCGGCGACGGCAGGGGAGCAGACCCGACCCGGGGCTGCGCAGTGGTACCTGGACCCCGCACGCCTCGAGGACGACATCCGGGAGCACTCGCGGGTGGCGGTCGGAGGCTACGCGGACCTGGTCGCTCCCGGCACGATCACCTGCAGCGCCGAAGCCGTCGGCCTGCTCCGGACGATCCATGCGCTGGAGACCGCAACCCTGGAGTGGCTGCGGATCATCCTGGTCAGCCCGACCCACAGCGATGCCCAGGTCACGGCCTTCCTGTGCACCTGGGCCTACGAGCGGCACTGGGTCGCCGACGCCCTGGCCCAGGTGGTGGCCGACCACGGGGGCGTCGTGACCGATGCCCGGTCCCGTGGTCAGTGGCGGTCCGAGGCCTGGCAGCGGATCGCACCGATCGGTGAGGCGGTGTGGACCAACCTGATCGGCGACGACGTCGTAGCGGCCCATCTGGCCGAGGCGGCGATCGGCGAGGCGCTCGGGCTGGTGGTGCTGCGGCGCCTCGGTGAGCGCGAGCCCGGTCTCGAGCCCCTGTGCCGCGCGATCCGTGCCACCAAGCAGGTCCACCTCAACTACTTCCGTACCAGAGCGGCCGCCGATCTGGCGGCCTCGTCACGGGCACAGCGCCTGGTGCGGCTGCGGCTGCGACGGTTCCGCTGGCCCACAGCGGGGCCGGCGGTGGCCCGTACCGACCTCGATGCCCTGGTGGACGCCCTGCTCACCCCGGCCGACTGTCGCGACGAGGTCGGAGCGCTGCTCGCTGCCCTGCCCGGGTCCGAACGGGTCCGGGTGGGTCTGCTGCGCCACCGGATCATCCTCGACGTGGGTTCCAGGAGCTGACCATGGCCTTCGACATCACCAAGTACGCCGCGACCTCCGAACGGGTGGAGTGGGAGGACCTCGACTTCAGCGCCTTCGACGAGCGACCGCTGTCGCAGCAGACGCTGCGCAGCCTGCACTACATGTGCGACATCGAGTACCACACGGTCTGCTACATGCGCGACATGTTGACCACGCCGTCGCACCGTGAGTCCGAGGTGTCGACCTTCATGACCATGTGGAACCGGGAGGAGTACTGGCACGGCGAGGCACTGGCCGACGTGCTCAACCACCACGGGATCGAGGTCACCTTCGATGCACTCAAGTCCCGCCGGCTCAAGCTCGGTTGGCGCGACAAGTTGGCACCGGTGAAGCAGGCCCTGGCCGGCAACCTGGTCGGTGGTGACTTCGTTGCGGTCCACATGAGTTGGGGTGCGTTGAACGAGTGGAGTGCCTCGGCGGCCTACAAGCATCTCGCGAAGCTGGAGGACCATCCGGCGCTGTCGCCCCTGCTGCGCCGGATCGGTCAGCAGGAGACCCGCCATGTCGCCTTCTACACCACCCAGGCCAGGGATCGGCTGGAGACGAGCGCGATGGCGCGCAAGCTGACGCGGCTGGCGCTGAGCAAGTTCTGGGGCCCGGTCGGCTCAGGGGTGATGCCCGACGAGGAGGTACGCCACGTGATGGGCCACATCTTCGGCACCCCGGACGGGATGAACGAGATCCGCAAGATCGACGACCACGTGGCCAAACTCCCCGGCCTGGAAGGACTGCAGGTCGTCACCGACTCCTTCGCCGCCCTCGGGGTCGAGATCCGCGACGAATGAGGTGGGCGGGCACGACGGCCTGCAGGCGGAGCGTGTGGTGGGACCGGTAGCGTGCCGACATGAGATTTCGCTTGGCCGCCTACGCGGTGTGCATCCAGAGTGGGCGCGTACTGCTCGCCCTGTCCGTGTCGGCGAACGGCGACAAGACCTGGACCCTTCCGGGAGGAAAGGTCGAGCACGATGAGGATCCGTTCGACGCAGTGATCCGTGAGGTGGCCGAGGAGACCGGCTGTGACGCTGTGGTCGATCGGCTCCTGGGCGTGGATTCGCGAACCATTCCGGCCGCCGAGCGGCTGCTGCCCGACCTGCCCGATCTGCACAACGTCGGCATCTTCTATGCCGTACGGATCACCGGGGGAGAGTTGCGTCCGGAGCCGAACGGTGACACGGCGGAGTCGGCCTGGACGCCCTTCGCCGACGTCGTCGGTCTGCGTCGCTCGTCCTTGGTGGACATCGGGATCCGCCTGGCGCAGACCACCCCGTCCACCGGGCACGTCGACCCTGTCCCTGTCGGCGGCCTGGTCCAGCACTGACGGCCGGTGGTGAGCGCTGCGGGACGGGGGAGTCGCCGCGGCGTAGACTGTCGGTGGACGAGTCGGCCAGGCGATCGCGGTGGGCAACCACTGAGGAAAGTCCGGACTCCGAAGGGCAGGGTGGTGGGTAACGCCCACCCGGGGTGACCCGCGGGACAGTGCCACAGAGAACAGACCGCCTCCGCGTGCGGAGGTAAGGGTGAAACGGTGGTGCAAGAGACCACCAGCACCCCAGGTGACTGGGGTGGCTCGGCAAACCCCACCCGGAGCAAGACCAAGAGGATCCGCCTCGGCGGGTCTGCGGCGACGTACGAGGGCTGCCCGCCCGAGTCGTCGGGTAGGTCGCACCAGGTCGTTGGCAACAACGATCGCAGATGGATGATCGCCGGGCGCTGCCTGCAGCGCTCACAGAATCCGGCTTACCGGCCGACTCGTCCCCACCCCCATCCGCGAA
>DVLP01000341.1 GCA_018715445.1 Candidatus Avipropionibacterium avicola
CGTGGATCGATGACGGCAACCAGCAGTGCTTCATCTATCGGCTGCAGCCGGGAGCCGGCGAGGAGTACGACCGGTGGCACGCGCAGGTCTTCGACGGGGTGATCGCCGGGCTGAAGGAGCGCGGGGCGTACGACTACTCGATCTTTCGCCGTGGTGACCTGGTGATCACCGTGGTCCGGGTGCTGCCCGGTGGCCCGGACATCGATGCCCCGGGTCGTGACTCCGACGACGACCAGCGGTGGCAGGCCCTGATGGCGCCGTTGTTCGAGAACACCACCGATGCCCAGGGGCGTCCGTTGCGGGCCGAGCGGGTCTTCCGGATGGACTGACGCACGAGAGTCCCGGCCCGAGTGGTTGTAGCGTGATCCGATGCGCGTGACGATCATCGGCGGGACCGGACACATCGGCTCATTCCTGGCACCGCAGCTGGTGAGGGCCGGGCATCGCGTCACGGTGGTGAGTCGTGGTGAACGCGAACCGTACGCGTTGGAGCTCAACGACCGGCGTGAGCTGTGGCGTGAGGTGGAACGGGTCCGGTGCGACCGTCGTGCTGCCGAGGCCGACGGCACCTTTGCCGCCCTGGTCGCCGGCCTCGACGCCGAGGTCGTGATGGACCTCACCTGCTTCACCGTCGACCAGGCCCGTCACCTCATCGGCGGCCTCGACGGACAGCACCTGGTGCACACCGGCAGCGTCTGGGCGTACGGCCGCAGTACGGTCGTGCCGACCACCGAGCAGAGTCCGAAGGCCCCGTACGGGCAGTACGGCATCGCCAAGGCCCAACTGGAGGATCACCTGCTGCGCGAACAGCGGCGCGTCCCGGCGACCGTGATCCATCCCGGGCACATCTCCGGTCCCGGCTGGCCAGCGATCAATCCGGCCGGCAACCTCGACCCTGCGGTGCTGCGGGGACTGCGTGCCGAGGGCCGTTGCCTGCTGCCCGATGCCGGGATGGGGCTGCTGCAGCACGTCCACGCCGCAGATGTCGCGGCCCTGCACCTGGCCGCCATGGCGGCACCACAGGCGGCCTGCGGGGAGGCCTTCAACGCGGTGGCGACCGAGTCACTCACCTTGCGCTGCTACGCCAGTCTGATCGCCCGACACTTCGGTCATGAACCCCAGTTGGAGTTCCTGCCCTGGTCGCAGTGGGCCACCAGGGTCGGCGCCGAGCACGCCGCCGTCACCGCCGACCACGTGGAACGCTCACCGCACCACTCGATGGCCAAGGCCGAGCGGCTGCTGGGGTTCGTCCCGGCCCACACCGCATCCGAGACCGTGGTCGAGGCGGCCCAGTGGCAGGCGGATCAGGGGCTGCTCGACTGACTCCGGACAGAGCAAAGGGCCGTCCGTTTCCGGACGGCCCTTGCCGTGTGGCGCACCCGTAGGGATTCGAACCCCAAACCTTCTGATCCGTAGTCAGATGCTCTATCCGTTGAGCTACGGGTGCCCATTGCTCTCGCAACGAGGTGCAATGTTACCCGACCGCTCGCGCTCTGGCCAAACCGGAGTCGTCACACCAGACGGAGCAGTTCTGTGGCTCCGGCATCGTCGGCGATCCCGGTCCGGGCGAAGCTGGCCCACATGGCGCGCATGCCGGCACCGGCGCGGTGGACGGCCGCGATCGAGGTGCCGTCGAGCAGCGCGCTGGGAGCCCAGCCCGGGGTCGGGAACAGGTAGGGCAACTCGCCGGCGTGGGCCGCCCGGAGACGGTTGCCGGGCACGCCGCCGGTGAACAGGTAGCGCCGAGCCCGTCCGCCGGCGCGCTGGTGGCGCTCGACGAAGCGTGCGGTTGGTCGCTCGAAGACCCGGCGGGTCAACAGCGTCACCGCCGCCTCGGTGAGCACCGGCCCGATCAGCGCCAGATCACGGATCCTGATGACCTGGGGTGCGTCCTGGTAGAGCGCGACCTCACGCGCGTTGGTGCCGGCGAGCAGGTCGATCCGCGGCGCCACCTGCTGCCAGGTCGCCTCGGCCTCGGTGGCCGGCGGCAGCGGGTCGCGACCGTACTGGACCCCGTACGGCATCAGTCCACTGATCCCGGCGCGGCGTGCCGAGGCGGCCACGGCCGTGTCGACCTCGAGCAGCGAACCCAGTGCGCCGTCGGCCGGCAGGGTGGTGAGGGCGCTCGCCTGCGCCTCGGCCAGCAGCTCACGAGCCCGGACCGTGCCCAGCGGGGCGCTCTGCACGATCGCGCGGCGGAACAGGGGCCGGTCGTCGGTGATCACGTCCTGGCTGATCATCAGGTGGGCGATCGCATCGGCCCCGGCCGATTCGCCGAAGACCGTCACCTGGTCCGGGTCGCCGCCGAGATGGGCGATGTTGCGCTGCACCCATCGCAGGGCCTCGCGCTGGTCCAGCAGTCCGAGGTTGTGGGGTCGGCCCGGGGCACCGAGGTAGCCGAGGGCTCCGAGGCGGTAGCCGACGTTCACCACGACCACTCGGTGCTCGACGACCAGCGCATCCGGGTCGTGGAGCGGGGAGTCGGCCGCCCCGTTGCGGTAGGCGCCGCCGTGGATCCACACCATCACTGGGAGCCCGGCATCGGGATCGGCATCGGCCGGCAGGGTCACCGACACCCGCAGGCAGTCCTCGGACATCTCCAGCCCGGCCAGTCCGTCGACGCGCAGGATGCCGGGCTCGTCGACCACCTGGACGCAGGCCGGCGACGGGTGGGTCGCCTCGATCGGCTCGGTGCTGGGTGGCTCGGGGACCGGCGGGTGGAAACGTTCGGCCCGGGCGTAGCGGATCCCGCGGGCCCGGACGACCTCACCGTCGACCAGGGCCTCGATGATCCCTGCCGGGGTGTCGAAACGTCGCAGCTGCGTCATGGGGACATCCTGCCAAGTAGTGCCCCTCGACGGGCTCGGGGGACGTGGGACGGGTCAGAGGAGGGAGCCCAGCCACAGGCCGAGGGCGGCGAGTGCAGTGCCGCCCACCAGGACACCGGTGGCGGTGGCGAGTCCGGCACCCCAGCGGCGCTGCTGACAGAGCCGTACGGTCTCGAAGCTCGCGGTCGAGAAGGTGGTGTAGCCGCCCAGGAATCCGACCCCGAGGACCAGCTGCCACTCGACCGGTGCGGCGTGGGCGGCAGCCAGACCGGTGAGCACCCCGAGGACCAGCGATCCGGACAGGTTGATGATGATCGTGCCCCACGGCAGGTCACTGCGAACCCGGGAACGGACCCAGGTGTCCAGGCCGAACCGGGCGAGCGCGCCGAGCCCGCCGGCCACTGCGAGCAGGAGCAGGACGAACGGTGTCATGGTCGTACCTCCGTCCGTGACTTCCGTGCTCCCACAGCGATCCCGGCGATCGAAGCGGCAGCCCCGACCAGGACGGTCGCCACGGCATAGGCCAGCGCGGGACCGGTCAGCCCGGTGGCCAACAGCCCCGCCGAGTCGGTCGCCAGGGCGCTGTAGGTGGTGAACCCGCCGAGACCACCGGTCCCGACTGCCAACCGGACGGTACGGCGTCGCCCGCGATCGGGCCCCCGGCGCGCCAGCGCCTCCAACAGCCAACCGAGGAGGAAGGCGCCGACCACGTTGACCGTCCAGGTGGCGACCGGGATCCCCGCCACGGAGGGGATCACCAGGCCGATCCCGGCACGCAGTGTCGACCCGATCGCGCCGCCGAGGAAGACGGCCACCAGATCGGTCGCGCGGGCCCGTACGGTCCGTGCGGTCCGCTCGGGGGAGGCGAGGCTGGCCGCGGCGGTCGAGTCGTCGGAGAGGTCGGGGTCGACCGGAAGCTCGTGGTGGTGGTCGGGGTGGCTCATCGG
>DVLP01000342.1 GCA_018715445.1 Candidatus Avipropionibacterium avicola
CCCTCGCCCCGGTCAGATCCGGTCACCCCACCCGTACGCCGAGTCCGTACGCAGGCAGCAGCCACCACCAGCAGTGCCTCGAGCATCGCCGCACCGCCCAGGGCCGCGGCCGGCCCGACCAAGCCGTACAGCACACCACTGGCGGCGGCGCCCAGCGGCGAGACCGCAGTGGAGAGGCCTTGCTGCCAGGCGACGGCCTGCCCGATCCGTTCCTCACCGACGATCCGGGGCACCAGGGCGGTCCAGACCGGCGCCGCGAAGGCGATCCCGGTCTGGCCGAGCAGCACCAACGGCATCAGTCCCCACCACGGGACGTGATCACCCAGCGGCCCAGCCGCCAGCGCGAGCCCGGCGAAGGCCACCACCTGGGCGAGATGGCCCACCACCAACACACCACGCGAGCCACGGCTGTCGGCGACCCGGCCAGCCACCCCCATCAGTGCCACGGTCGGCAGCGCCATCGTGATCATCAGGGCCGCGGTCGCGGCCGGCCCGGCACCGACGGCGTGCAGGTGCAGCACCATCGCCACCATCGCCATCCCGGTGCCTGCCGCCGAGAGCGCCCGGCCCGGCAGCACGATCCGCATGTCCGGCACCGACCAGACACTGCGCCGGGTCGCATCCTCCCGCACCGAAGGCTTCTGAAGTGTTTGCTTCACAGATGTGAACGTAGTCTTTCACATTCTTGAAAGCAACCTTTCACAATGATGGAATGGCCCCATGGCCAACCCCGCCACACCCAAGCGGACCACCCGCCTCACCGACCCACGGACCATCCGGGCCCTGGCCCACGAGGTCCGCCAGGCCCTGGTGATCGAGCTGGGCCGCGGCCGGGAGTTCACCGCCACCGAGGTCGCCAAGGAGCTCGGCATCAGTCCCTCGGCGATGAGCTATCACCTACGCCTGTTGGAGAAGTACGGCCTCGCCGAACGTGCCGACCCGTCGGCCGATGCCCGAGAACGCCACTGGCGCGGCACCTTCGATGCGCTGATCCTGTCGCCGGAGGATGCCGAGGGCACCCTCGACGAGTCCGCCGCCCTGGCCCATCTGGAGATCTTCCAGGCAGCGATCCGTCAGAGCGTCACCACCGCGATCGGCCTCGCCGATCAGGACGGTGACAACGCCGGCATCACGATCGCCCGCAGCCAACTGCGCCTCAGCCCGGCCGAGATGGAGGAACTGACGGAGCGGACCCGACAGCTGTGGGAGGAGTTCGAGCAGCGACCTGCCACCGACGACGAGCCGCGCATGGCGGTCGACCTGTTCAGTCTCACGGTGCCGCAGGAGAACCCCGCTCCCGGGACGCCGTCGAACTGACACCCGACTCCGGCGACATGTTCGCAGACCGACCGCTGAACCGGCCCGAACCACGCTCCGAACCCCCTCTCGCCCCGGTCACCGGTCGCTTTGTGAACTTCGTGTCAGCCCACCGCGCAAGAATGGGGCCATGGCCCACCCACAGATGTTCGACGATGACGATCCCGTCCTGGCCCGGGTCCGTGGGCTCGCCCTCGACCTGCCCGAGGCGAAGGAGAAGGTCTCGCACGGGCGTCCGACCTTCTTCACCACGAAGGTCTTCTGCTACTACGGCGGCTCGGTGAAGGTGGCCGGCGAGTACGTCCGGCATCCGCACTCGGTGGTGGTCCAGTCCGACTCGTCCGAGCGGGAGGCCCTGCGACAGTTGCCCGAGGCCTTCGTACCGGCCTATCTCGGTCCGTCGGGGTGGACTGGGCTGGACCTGTCCGCGACCACGGACTGGGCCGAGATCGCCGAGCTGTTGGCCGACTCCTACCGGCTGACCGCACCGGCCCGGTTGAGCCGTGACCTGGCCTGGCGGCCACTGACCCTGGCCCAGGAAAGACCACAGCCCGGTCCAGACAGGCTGGACCGGGCCGAGTTGGCGGAGGCGGCGGGATTTGAACCCGCGATCGGGGATAAACCGAAACCCGCTTAGCAGGCGGGCGCCATAGACCAGACTAGGCGACGCCTCCTCCACCCCGAAGGGTACGACCGAGCAACCGGCCGCCGGCTCAGGGTACCCAATGCAGGGTGCCTGATGCCAAACGGGTTCGCAGCTCGGGCGGTTCCCACCCTGTGGACGCTGCCGATCGGCGCCGTGTGGGCCGCGGTTGTACGCTCTGCTCGTGCCCAGCAACGAGGACGCGAGACCTGACGCGCCCACCGACCCCTCGGACGGTGGCGGACGTTTTGTCGACGCCATCGCGCAGACCGAGCCCGCACCACGCAGTTTCGGCCGCGCCATCGGCGGCACCATCGCCGGCACCGTACTTCCGGGTCTGGGACTGGTCCTGGGCCGTCACCGCATGATCGGCGCCGTGGTCCTGACGACTTTCCTGGGTGGACTGCTCGCGTTGGTGCTGCTGGTCGTGTTCCGGCGCCGCAGCCTGATCGCCTGGGCGCTGAATCCATCCATCATGCAGACCGCCGCGATCATCCTGGTCGTGGCCGCCTTCGCCTGGGTCGGCGTGATCATCCTGACCCATGTCTGGCTGCGTCCCGCCAAGCTCACCAACGGCCAACGCGGCGCCGGTGCCGCCCTGGTGGGAGTACTGTCCTTCCTGGTGGCCGCTCCCCTGGCCGTCGGCTCGGTCTACGCCACGGCCAGTGCCCAGTCGGTCGGCGGCACGTTCAAGAGCCACAACGACTCCAAGTCCGCCACCCGCCCCAGCGAGAAGCCCACCCGGGAGGCGGCCGATCCGTGGAAGGGCGTCGATCGGGTCAACATCCTGCTGTTGGGCGGCGACTCCGACGGTGGCAATCGCGACGGCATCCGCACCGACACGGTGATGGTGGCCAGCATCGACCCCCAGACCGGCAACGTCACTCTGGTCTCCCTGCCGCGCAACACCGGCCGCATGCCCTTCCCCGAGGACAGCGTGCTGCACGAGCACTTCCCGTACGGATTCAGCAATGGGGACGGCTCGAACG
>DVLP01000343.1 GCA_018715445.1 Candidatus Avipropionibacterium avicola
GTCGCGGTGCAACTGTCCAACGAGCGTCGCTTCGGCCGGTGGATGATGACCACCGACGACCGGCCCGACCGGGCCTCGCTGTTGCTGGACCTGCTCGTGGCCCGGTTGCGGACCCGACGAGTGGAGGTCCGCACAGGTGCCGCGGTCACCGCCGTCGGTCGCCGCAGCGAGCACTTGGAGGTCTCGGTGGCCGACGACGAACCCGTGACCGCCCGGACCGTCGTGCTCGGGGTCCACCCGGGCGAGGCGTACCGGATCCTCGGTCGCCGCGCCGGGGCCGAGCGACGCCGTGCCCGCCGGAGCCAGGCCGCACTGGCGCCGGTCATCACCCACGAGGTCACCGGCGCCGATGGCAACGACCCCGCCCCCGACGCCCCTGTCACCGACGAGGCCGGAGAGACCGTCCACCACGGCCCCGACGGGCCCCGGATCACCTGGACCAGGCCGCTGGCCGACGGGCGGGTCCTCCACTCGGTCCATGACTGGACCCGGGCCCAGCCGAGCCCCGGCGCCGGGATCGCCTGGCAGGGAGCGAAATCAGTGATGCGGCGGCCACCGATCCGCAGCGAGGTCGACGGCGTCCACCTCGCCGGACCCTTCTCTCGCGGGGGCGAGGACCTCTCCCACGTGGTGCTCAGCGGCGCCTTGGCCTCCTACGCGTGTCACGAACGACTGCAGCAGTCCTGACCCCTGTCGGAACGGGGTAGGATTGGGCGTCTGTTTTGCTTCGGCGAAGAGGGGTAGAGCCACATTGACCGAACACGGCGGGGGTAGGTCCGGGGCCGCCACCGGCGATCGAACGCACGGACCCGACGTGGTCGCCGAGCAGATCGCCGAGGAGCAGGCCCATGTCGACAAGGTGTATCGCCGACTCATCGACCTGACCCGGACGGCACAGGGCGTCGCTGCCGACGGGCAGTCCCTGCACCAGAGCGACCGACTCTCCTTCGTCCGCGAGGAGGACGGCACGAGCCTGTTCGAACGCGACGCCTTCTCCTACCAGGCGGCGAAGCGGCTGGCGACCCTGGAGTCCGAGCACGACGGCCTGGTCTTCGGCCGCCTCGACCACCGCGACGGTGAGACCCGTTACATCGGTCGGATGGGTGTGCGCGACGACCAGTACGAACCGCTGGTCGTCGACTGGCGAGCCCGGGCCGCCGAACCGTTCTATCGCGCCACACCGGCCGACCCGATGCAGGTCGTGCGACGCCGGGTTCTGCGCTGCCGTGGTGAGCGCGTGATCGGCGTCGAGGACGACCTGCTCGACGGTGAGGCCGCCGACGAGCAGTTGGTCGTGGTCGGCGAGGGTGCCCTGCTGGCTGCCCTCACCCGCAGCCGCGGTCCGCGGATGCGCGACATCGTGGCCACCATCCAGTCCGAGCAGGACGAGGCGATCCGGGCCCCGTACCAAGGCGTCACGATGATCACCGGCGGCCCGGGCACCGGCAAGACCGTGGTCGCCCTGCACCGTGCGGCGTACCTGCTCTACTCCCACCGACGCCGCTTCGAGAACGGCGGCGTCCTGGTGGTCGGCCCGAGCTCGGTGTTCATGAACTACATCGAGCGCGTGCTGCCCTCCCTGGGTGAGGACTCGGTGACGCTGCGCTCGGTCGGCCGGGTCGCTGACGACGTCATCCCCCTCGGCCCGGAACGCCACGACGCGGCCGCGGCAGCCATCGCCAAGGGTGGGCTGCGGATGACGAAGGTGCTGCGCCGACTGACCCGTGACCCGCAGGTGGTGGCCCCGGCCGACGACCTGCGCATCATGGTCAAGGGCGAAGCGGTACGGATCTCGGCCGACCGCCTGGACGCCATCCGTACCGAGGTGCTGCGACGCCACAAGATCAACGAGGGCAGGAATGCCGCCTTCGAGCTGGTGCTGCGTGCGCTGCGCAGCCGGTGGGACGCGGTGAGCGCGATGTCGGCCCAGGACGCCCCGACCGATGGCGACGACGACGAGATGACCGACGACCTGTTCACCGATCTGGTCACCTCCACCGCGACCTGGCGGATGTTCGCCCAGTCGTGGTGGCCGGTGCTCGAGTCGCGTCAGGTGCTGGCCCGGTTGGGTGATCGTGAGGTCGTGGCCCGGGTCGGTGACGGGCTGTTGTCGAGCGAGGAGCAACAGGCCCTGGTCGACAGTTACGCCCAGCCGGGCTGGTCGGTCGCCGATGCTGCCCTGCTCGACGAACTGGTCGCCCTGATCGGCAACGCCCCGCCCGAGGAGGACGAGCCCGAGACCTCCCTCTTCCTGGACGACGAGGGGTCCGGGGTCCAGGAACTGGTCTCGATCGCCGACCGACTGACCCGCGTCGTCGAGCCCGACCCGTTCGACGAGCCGCACCGCACCTATGCCCACGTGTTGGTCGACGAGGCCCAGGACATCACCCCGATGCAGTGGCGGATGCTGCGGCGACGTGGCTCGCGCGCCAGTTGGACGATCGTCGGGGACCCGGCGCAGAGCTCGTGGCCCGATGTCGCCGAGAACACCCGGGCGATCGAGGACCTGATCGGCAATGCACCGCAGCGCCACTTCCGGATGAGCACGAACTACCGGTCCCCGGCCGAGGTGTACGACCTGGCCGGCGCGGTGATCACCCGGGCGTACGGGCCGGCCGATGTGCCCGATGCCGTGCGCTCCACCGGGGTGGCACCGGACCTGCGCATCGCCGCGGACCCGGTGGCGATTGTCCCCGACGCCGTCGCCGACCTGTCGCAGCAGGTGGAGGGCACGATCGGCGTGGTGACCGCTGCCGCACAGCACGAGGCGACCACGGCCGCGGTCGCCGGGCTGAGCGACGCCGGGCTGCGCGATCGGGTCGCGGTCGTGACGGCCCAGCAGTCGAAGGGGTTGGAGTACGACGCCGTGGTGGTCCTCGAACCGGACCGGATCGTGGCCGAGTCCCCCGCCGGCGTCCGGCTGCTGTACGTTGCGCTGACCCGCCCCACCCAACGTCTGGTCACCGTCGACGCGACGCCCGATGCCGCTTGGCGGCCGTGACCCTGCAGGAGACGTGATGTCCGACCGGATGACGCTCGACCGGATGATCGGTGGGGACCCCCGGGAACGGCCCTGGCTGTTCTTCAGCCTCACTCCCCCGCGCCGTACGGTCTCGCCCGAGCGGCTCGAGCGGATCGCCGAGGCCACCGCCGAACGTCTGGCTCGCCTCGACCTGGACGCCGTCGTGCTCTACGACATCGAGGACGAGAGCGACCGCAACCCCCAGGAGCGCCCATTCCCCTACCTGTCGACGATGGATCCCGGAGACTTCGCGGCGCGCTACCTGCGCGGCTGGGACGGTCCGACCGTGATCTATCGCTCGGTCGGCAAGTACCGACCCGAGGAGTTGTCCGGCTGGCTGCAGGAACCGGGCTCGTCCCGGATCGCGACCGTCCTGGTCGGCGCCTCGTCCAGCGACAAGCCGGTCACCCTGAGCCTGCCGCAGGCCCATCAGGTGTGGCAGAAGGCCGGGGCGCCGGTGCCCCTGGGTGGGGTGACGATCCCGGAGCGCCACGCCCAACGCGGCGACGAGCACGAGCGCATGCTGAGCAAGCAGCGGTCCGGCAGTTCGTTCTTCGTCAGCCAGGTCATCTACGACGTCGACGCCGCCAAGGACCTCATCTCGGACTACCACTACGCGTGCCTGGACCGTGGCATCGAGGCCGCCCCGGTGGTCTTCACCCTCTCGGTCTGCGGATCGTTGCGGACGCTGGACTTCCTGCGCTGGTTGGGGGTCCACCTGCCTCGGTGGGTCACCAACGAGCTCGAGCGGGCCGACGATCCGCTGGCCGAGTCGTACCGCCAGTGCGTGGTGATCGCCGAGGAGCTCACGGCCTTCTGCCGACGTCTGGGCGTGCCGTTCGGCTTCAACGTGGAGAGCGTGTCGACCCGCAAGGTCGAGATCGAGGCCTCGGTGCGTCTGGCCGGGCAGCTGTCCGACATGGTCCGGCCCACCACGACGGCCTGACCGAGGGTGACGTAGCTTGGCCGTGTGAGCACAACTGAGGGGCACCTGCGACCCACCTTGGACCCACACGCACCGTTGTCCGGCGAGATCCGGGGCGGGGTCGCCGCGCGCATCAGCCAGTTCCTCGACAGTCGTGCGCCGGTGGTCGAGGCGATCGCGGTCTGGGCCCCGCCGGACTCCGAGTCCTCCGGTGGTCCGGCCGATGAGCTCGACCTGGTCCGCCGGCTCGCCGCCGAGATGACGGCCGGTGGCAAGCGGCTGCGCCCGGCCTTCGCCCTGTGGGGTTGTGTCGCCGCTGCCGGTGTCGAGGCGGTGGACACGCCGGTTTGGACTGCGGCCGCCGCACTCGACCTGCTCCACGTCAGCGCCCTGGTCCATGACGACGTGATGGACGGATCCGACCTGCGGCGTGGTCAACCGGCAGCCCACAAGCAGTTCGAGACCCACCACCGCGAGCAGTCCTGGCTGGGTGACCCGGCCCAGTTCGGTCGGGCCGGAGCGATCCTGCTGGGTGACCTGCTGGTGATGTGGTCGGCCGAGATGATCGACTCGGCCGGGCTCGCTCCCGAAGCGCTCGCACGTGCCCTGCCGGTGTTGCACGCCGTACGGACCGAGGTCACCCTCGGGCAGTACCTGGACGTGGTGGCCCAGGCCCGCCCGCCGCGCGGTGACCTCGAGTCGGAGGTGCTGACCGCCCAACGCGTCGTCGAGCACAAGTCCGCCAAGTACAGCGTCCAGCGACCGGTGCTCTTCGGCGCCCAACTGGGCGGTGCCGGGCCGGAGGTGCTGATGGCCCTGGAGATCTACGGATCGGCACTGGGTCGTGCCTTTCAGTACCGCGACGACGTCCTCGGTGTCTTCGGCGACGAGTCCGTCACCGGCAAACCCGCCGGCGACGACCTGCGCGAGGGCAAGCGGACCCTGTTGGTGGCCCACACCCGAGCCGGTCTCGACCCCGCCACCCGGCAACGCTTCGACAGCCTCTTCGGACGCCCCGACCTCGACGAGGCTGCCCGCCGGGAGCTCCAGGGCCTGGTCACCCGCAGCGGCGCCCGTACCGATGTCGAGGCGATGATCACCCGGTTGCACGACGAGGCGGTCGCCGCGCTCGGCACGGTCGATCTGACCGCCGACGGTCGTGAGGCCCTGACCCGGCTGGCACGCGCTGCGGTCGAGCGGGACTTCTGAACCGGAACAGGGCAGAGCGACGATGACGGACCTGGTGATCGGTGACGACGGGCTGGCGCGACCGGTGTGGGCGGCCACCGATCCCCTGCTGCGGGAGTACTACGACAACGAGTGGGGCCTGCCGGTCCGCGACGAGCAGGGACTGTTCGAACGGCTCAGCCTCGAAGCCTTCCAGTCCGGGCTGTCCTGGTTGGTGATCCTGCGCAAGCGACCCGCGTTCCGCGCGGCGTTCGCCGACTTCGACCCCGACCGGGTCGCGGCCTTCGACGCCGACGACGTCAGCCGACTGCTCGCCGATCCGGGCATCGTACGCAACCGGGCCAAGATCGAGGCCACGATCGGCAATGCCCGCGCCACCGTCGACCTGCGCTCTGATGGTGGGCTGGGCGAGTTGATCTGGAGTCACCGGCCCGCCGAGACGCCCCGACCCCGTACCGCCGCCGAGGTGCCGACCCGTTCGGCCGAGTCCGAACGCCTGGCGAAGTCCCTGCGCTCCAAGGGGTTCCGCTTCGTCGGACCGACGACCGCCTTCGCCCTGATGGAGGCCGTCGGCATGGTCGACACCCACCTGGTCGGCAGCCACCGGCGCGGGTCGTCGGGGGTGTGGAGCTGAGCCGACTCAGGAGTCGGCGGCCAACACCACCAGGAAGGCGGGCTGCTGCTCGCCCCGGTCACGCAGCGTGGTGACGATCTTGGCCCATCCTCGCGGATCACCGATCGCCATGTCCTGCCAGTCGGTCCACAGCAGGGCCGTCGGCACCGTCAGGTCGGTCAGGCAGTCCCACAGGGCATCGGCATTCCTGCCGTAGTGGCCGGGAAAGTCCAGCACCGCAGCGATCCGCGTGTGGAAGGTCGTCTCGTCGTGCACCCCGGTCAGGGTGGCGATCCGCCACCCTGCGGCGGCCGGACCGGCGACCGGGTCCGGATCACCCGGGTCGGCGCGGACGAGTCCGGGTCGTGGTGTCGCAGTCATGCCGTCCTCCGGATCCGTTCGAAACTGGCGTAGTGGTCGGCGGTCCAGTAGTACTCGTCGTCACCACCGGTCACGATGCGGCGGGCACCCCGGTCGGACTCCCCCGGGGTCACGACGGTGTACTCGTGGTAGTAGCCGTGCTCGCGGTCCGGCAGCAGCTCCTCCCGGTTGCCGAAGACCGTACCGTCCTTGTCGTACGGGAAGGGCCCGCCGACATCGATCAGCTCCAAGGTCTCCTGGGCCTCGTCGGGCAGAGTGTCCTGGTCGACCCAGTCGAGCCCGGACACCGGATCGGTGGCCTGGGCCGGGGCGACCGGCCGCTCGGCCGGTGCCTCCAGCAGGCTGCAGCCGGTCAGGCCCATCACCAGGGCCAGCAGGAGGGCCAGCAGCACCCCGGCGCGCGACCTCGTGCGGGACGACGACTCAGCGGACGGGGCGGTCATCGCACCGCTCGGGTGAGATAGTCCTGCATCGCCGGATCGTCCTGCCAGGCTTGGCGCAGCCGATCCTTCAGCACCCGGGCCGCCTCCTCCGGGTCATCGGCGTCGCAGATCGCCCGGACCACACAGATCCGTCGCGCTCCGGCCTCGATCAGCACATCGAGGTTGGAGGCATCCACCCCACCGATCGCGAACCACGGCTTGCTCGTCGGATCGCTCGGCGGCGCCAGCGTCGTCGCGGTCCGGACCAACTCGACCCCGACCGGGACGGCGTCGGGTTTGGTGGGGGTCTGCCAGACGGGCCCGACAGCGAAGTAGTCGACCTCGAGGTTGTCGAGCGCGGCACGGATCTGGTCCGGGTCGTGGGTGGAGCGGCCGATCTTCGCGTACGAGGACAGGTGCGTCCGCGCCCGGGCCGGGGCGGTGTCGTCCTGACCCAGATGGACCACGTCGGCACCGGCCGTGCCGGCGATCTCCGGCGAGTCGTTGACCACGCTCAGTCCCCGGTGGGCCTGCACGATCCGGCGCATCTGCTGGACCAGCTCAATCTCCTGCTGCTGCGGCAAACCCTTCTGCCGTAGCTGGATGATGTCGACCCCGCCGCGTACGGCGGCCTCGACGAACTCGGCGAAGTCACCCTGCTCCTGTCGCGCATCGGTGCACAGGTACAGCCTGGCCAACTTGAGTCGGGCGTCGATTCCCATCAGTGCAGTCACACCGCACAGCGTACGACGAGCCACGGGTGGGGGTCCGATCCCCGACGGGGCGAGCACTAAGCTGCACTCCGTGAGTGATGAGGTGGTGGTCGTCGGTGGGGGCCTGATCGGCACCGCCATCGCCCGGGGCATCGCCGAGCGCGGTGCCCGCGTCACCCTGGTCGACGACGGCCGGGCCGGCACGGCCTCACCGGTGGCGGCCGGCATGCTGGCCCCGGCCACCGAGATCGCCCCGACCGAGATCGGTCTGCTGCAGCTCAACCTCGCCTCCCTGGAGCGCTACCCCGAGTTCGTCGAGGAGTTGTCCGGTGCCACCGGTCTGCCCGTCGGACTGCGTCGTAGCGCCACCGTCTCTGTCGCCGCCGACACCGACGACGTCGCCCGGCTGGACGACCTGGCCGAGATCTTGGCCGGCTGCGGACTGTCCGCCGAGCGCTGCACCGGGCGTCAGGTCCGTCGCCGGGTCCCGCTGCTGGCGCCCCGGATCCGTGCCGGACTGGTGATCGAGCGTGACTGGTCGGTCGACAACCGACTGCTGTGGGCGGCCCTGCGGGTCGCGGCCGAGGGCAGCGGTGTGGTCCACCACCACGGCACCGTCACCGAGCTGGTCGTCGAGGACGGACGTTGCGCCGGGGTCGTAATGGCCGACCACACCCGGCTGCCGGCCGACACCGTGGTCTGGGCGGCCGGCGCGTGGGCCGGCGAGGTGGTCGGCTTCGACCTGCCGATCCGCCCGGTGAAGGGCCAGGTGGTACGGCTGCGCGCCCACGACCTGCCGATCCCGGAGGTGACGGTGCGCGCCTTCGTACGGGGCTTCGAGGTCTACCTGGTGCCCCGTGAGTCCGGTGAGCTCGTCATCGGTGCCACCGTGGAGGATCGCGGCTTCGACACCTCGGCGACCGCCGGCGGTGTGCACGACCTGCTCCGCGATGCCCGTACCGTGCTGCCGATCACCGCCGAGTACGAGTTCGCCGAGGTGAGCGTGGGCTTCCGCCCTGCCTCGGCTGACCACAGCCCGATCCTGGGCCCCAGCCCGATCGACGGTCTGGTGCTCGCGGTGGGTCACCACCGCAACGGCGTCCTGCTGACCCCGATCACCGCCGAGCTGATCACCGACCTGGTGGTCGACGGCACCTGGCCCCAGCTGGGGGCCAGCTTCAACCCGTACCCGGAGAGTGAACGATGATCATCGTGTTGAACGGCACCGACCACGAGGTCGACGACAGCGCCACGGTCGCCGACCTGATCGGCCAGACCCACCCGGACGCCGCCACCCATCGCGGGGTCGCGGTCGCGGTGGACCGGCGGGTGGTGCCGCGCAGTGCATGGGCCGACACCGCCCTGGTCGCCGGCGCCCGCGTCGAGTTCGTCACCGCAGTCCAGGGCGGGTGAATCCGCCAATGACCGCAGATCCGCCCGTGACTGCAAATCCGCCCGTGACCGCCGACCCGCTGGTGATTGCCGACCGGACCTTCTCGTCCCGTCTGGTCATGGGGACCGGTGGGGCCCCCAGCATGGAGGTCCTGGAGGCGGCCCTGCTGGCCTCGGGCACCGAGCTGACCACGGTGGCGATGCGACGCGTCGATCCGTCGGCCAAGGGGTCGGTGATCGACATCCTGCACCGTCACGACATCGCCTGCCTGCCCAACACGGCTGGCTGCCACACCGCCACAGAGGCCGTCCTGGTCGCCCAACTCGCTCGGGAGGCGATGGGCACCCACTGGGTCAAGCTCGAGGTGGTCGCCGACGACCACACCCTGCTGCCCGATCCGCTGGAGCTCGTGGAGGCCGCCGACCAACTGGTCGCCGACGGTTTCGTCGTGCTGCCCTACACCAACGACGACCCGATCCTGGCCCGCCACCTGGTCGACGTCGGCTGCGCCGCTGTCATGCCGCTGGGCGCGCCGATCGGGTCGGGGATGGGGATCCGCAACCCCCACAACATCGAGCTGATCGTGTCCGAGGTCGACGTACCGGTGATCCTGGACGCCGGGATCGGCACCGCATCCGAGGCCGCCCAGGCGATGGAGCTCGGCTGTGACGCCGTACTGCTCGCCTCGGCGGTCACCCGGGCCCACGACCCCGTGGCCATGGCCGAGGCGATGCGCCACGCCGTACGGGCCGGTCGACTCGCGGCCGGCGCCGGACGGATCCCGGTCCGGCGCCATGCGGAGGCCTCCAGCCCCCACGAGGGCCGCATCGACTGACCGCGTTGGCCCCCGCCGCGTAGGGTGGGGACCATGATGTGGTGGGTCCCGGTCCTGTCCGTGCTCGGCGCGGTGATCATCGCCGTCGGCGTGATCGTGCTGATCGTGCGTGGTTTCGACCGTGACCTGACCAGCGGGGGCGAACGTCCCACCGCCGGCGGGGCGAACCCGTTCGGTGCCCTGGCGGAGGCCTTCGACCCGGGCGCCCATCGTGCCCAGCTGGAGCTGGAGAAACTCAAGAACCAGGCCGCGGTCGTGCCCAGTCCGACCGGCGACGATCCGAGCCGTTCCTCGGTGGTGACCGACCGTTTCGGCAATCCGATCGGGTTCCGGGTGGGTCGACCCGCTCCCACCGAGACCGGCGACTGAAATCACACCGGCAGGACACACCGACCCGGTTGTGGCGAAGATTGAGTCAACCTCCTAAACTCCCAACAGGCCTGACACGGCCCTACTTCCCCACCGTGTTTGGAGCATGTTGTGACCACGACGAGCATGCACGACCCATTGGTCGGCCATGCGCTCGAAGGTCGCTACGAGATCACGCGCCGGATCGCGCGTGGCGGTATGGCGACCGTCTATGTGGCGACCGATCTGAGGCTCACCCGCACCGTTGCGGTCAAGGTCATGCATGTCGGACTCGGTGACGACGAGGACTTCGCCCGCAAGTTCGACCGTGAGGCCAGGGCCTCCGCCCGCCTGTGCCACCCCAATGTGGTCTCGGTCTTCGACCAGGGCATCGACGACGGTCGCCCGTTCATCGTCATGGAGTACGTCGAGGGCCGCACGCTGCGCAGCCTGATGCGCCACGAGCGGGTGAACCCCACCGACGGCGGCATGGACCCGGTCCGTGCGCTGACCATCATGGAGGCGGTGCTCTGCGCCCTGGCGGCCGCCCACGAGAGCGGCCTGGTCCACCGTGACGTCAAGCCGGAGAACGTACTGATCTCGGACCACCACCAGATCAAGGTCGCCGATTTCGGACTGGCCAAGGCCGTCTCCGCCCAGACCGCGACCGCCACGGCCGGGATCCTGCTCGGCACCGTGTCGTACCTGCCCCCCGAGCTGGTCACCAGCGGCAAGGCCACCCTGCGCAGCGACGTGTACTCGGCCGGGATCGTGCTGTACGAGCTGCTCACCGGGCGCAAGCCGTACACCGGGGACACCCCGATCCAGGTCGCCTACGCCCACGTCCACAACACCGTCCCGGCCCCCTCCGAGGTCAACCCGGACATCCCCGACTACCTGGACGCCCTGGTCCGCCACGCCACCGCCCGCGAGCCGAAGGCCCGCCCGGCCGACGCCCGGGTGATGCTGCATGAGCTGCGCGCGGTCCGGGCCCGGCTGCGGTCCGGCGCCACCGCCGACAGCGAGCTGACCGAGATCATCGAAACCGGAGCCAGCGACGACATCCCCGACGAGGACTCCGAGACCGGGATCCGGATGCGGCGCAGCTTCCTGCCCGACGACTACAACCCGCGGACCTCACTGTCCCCGAGCCGACACACCCCGACCAGTCCGACCAGCCCCACCCGCAGTCGCTGGACCGCCGTGGCGCCACCGCCGCGCTCGGCCCGGACCCCACAGGACGCCTTCGCCACGATCATCGACGACGGCACCGACGAGCACGACCCGTACGTCGACGACACCGAGGACGAGGCCTCGGACGGGGTCCTCGAGCGACGACGGGACCGCCGTGAGCTGCGGCGACGTGAGCAGGCCCGGCGCCGCCGTCGTGGGGTGCTCGCCCTGCTGCTGGTGCTGGTGCTCGCCGGTGGCGCTGCGATCAGCGGCTGGTGGGTGGTCACCAATCGCCCCATCGCCGTGCCGCGGGTCGCCAACCTCGATCAGGACCAGGCCAGCACTGCCCTCGCCGATGCGCGGCTGGAGGTCACCCTCGGTGACCGGGAGTTCTCCGAGACCGTGCCCAAGGGCAAGGTGATCAGGACCGACCCGGAGGCTGGGGCCGAGCTGCCTCCGGGCTCACCGGTGACGTTGGTGGTGTCGAGGGGGCCGGAACGCTACGAGGTGCCGCCCCTGGTCGGCGAGAAGCTCACCGACGTCAAGGCAGCGCTGACGGCCAACAAGCTCAAGCTCGGCAAGGTCACCGAGGTCTGGGACGAGAAGGTCGCCAAGGGTGTGGTGATCAAAGCCTCGGGCAAACCCGGCGACAAGGTCCGCCGCGGCACCACGATCGACCTGACCGTCTCGAAGGGCCGCGAGCCGATCGAGATCGCCGATTGGACGGGCAAGTCGGCCGCCGAGGCCAAGCAGGCGTTGGAGAAGCTCGGTTTCACGGTCAAGATCACACAGGAGAACCACGACAGCGTGGAGTCCGGCAAGGTGATCCGTCAGGATCCCGGCAAGGGCACCGGGCACCGCGGCGACACCGTCACCCTGGTCGAGTCCAAGGGCCCGGTGATGGTCACCGTCCCCAACATCCGCAACATGAAGGTCGACGAGGCCGAGGCCCTGCTCAAGAAGGCCGGGTTCGTGGTGAAGAAGTCACAGGTCGTGCCGCTGGCGCCGCTGGGGATCGCGCATCGCACCGACCCGGAGGGCGGCACCAAGGCCCGCAAGGGCGCCACGATCACCCTGTACTACGTCTGAGCGGGTCTCAGAACTCGTGGGCCCCGGCACCACGCAGGTCGACCAACTGGGTCGGGGTCATGGCGCTGATCCGTTCACTGACCAGGCCGATCCCCCGTTCGGAGAGCAGCCCGTCGTGGATGGCGAAGCCCTGCTGGGCCCCGACCGCACGGGCGAAGTCGACGGTCTCCTTCATGGCCGCCCATGGTCCGTAGGCGGGCACGGCCAGGATGTCGACGCCGGCGGGGACGGCCGAGAGGCTGTCGCCGGGGTGAAAGAAGGTGGGCTCGCCGGGAGCGGTGATGACCAGGCCGATGTTGCCGATCATGGGGATGTCGCGGTGGATGACGGCGTGTTGACCACCGACGGCGGTGATGGTGACCTCGCCGATGCGCAGGGTGTCCTCGGCCCCCAAGCCCTCGGCGCGGGCCACGTCGTGGGCCTGCAGGACCTGCGGCTCCACGCGGACGAGGGCGTCAGGGTTGGCCTCGACCAGCGCAGGGATGTGCTCCGGGTCGATGTGGTCGTTGTGCAGGTGGGTCACCAGGACCGCATCGAGGTCGGTCGTCCGGTGCCACTGGTCGGAGAAGTTGCCCGGATCGATCAGCAGCCGGCGGTTGGCAACCTCGACCAGGACCGCCGCATGTCCCAGATGTGTCAACTTCATGGAGGGGACCATACTGTGGATCGGACACGAGCAGAAGGGGATCGCACACGAGCAGAAGGGGATCGATCGGTGAGGCAGGACCAACGGGTTGGTGACGAGGCTGTCGTCGCTGCCTCGGTACGGCCCTCGTCGCGACTGTCACCCGTACGGTTCCTGCGACCGGACCACGGGCACCTGCTCTCCCAGATGCTGCGCTACGGCCTGGTCTCCGTGCTGGCCCTGGTGGTCGACGTCGTCGCCCTGGTGCTGGGGGTCGAGGTGGCGGGGTTGCCACCGGTGCTCGCTGGAACCGTGTCCTTCAGTCTGGGGATCCTGGTCAACTTCTGCTGCACCCGGGTGTGGGTGTTCACGCGGCGTCGACCCACCCGACGCCGGGTCGAGTTCGGCCTGTTCGCGCTGGTCGGGGTGATCGGTCTGGGCCTCAATGCCGCGATCATGGCTGGACTGCACACCGGCCTGGGCAGCCACTACCTGCTGGCCAAGGCGGTCGCCACCGTCGTGGTCTTCTTCTGGAACTTCCTGGCCCGCCGACAGTTCATCTACTCCTGAGGACCGCTGGATGTCACGAGCGATCATCATCGGTGCCGGTCCGGCCGGGCTCACCGCTGCCCATGAACTGGCCGTCGACGGTGGGCCCACCCCCGTGGTCTACGAGGCCAGTGACGAGATCGGCGGCATCTCGCGGACGATCCGCCACGGCGGCAACCGGATGGACATCGGTGGGCACCGGTTCTTCTCCCGTTCCGAACGCGTCATGCAGTGGTGGCAGCAGATCCTGCCGATCGAGCAGACCCCTGCCACCGAACGGTTCCGACTCGCCCACCAGGGGCAGAGCCGTGACCTGCCCGGCGGGGACGGCGCTGATCCGGAGCGCATCGACGACGTGATGCTGGTCCGCTCGCGGCTGTCGCGGATCTACTACGACCAACGGTTCTTCAACTATCCGATCACCCTGGAGTGGTCGACCCTGCGCAACCTCGGACTGCGTCGGATCGTACGGATGGGGTTGTCCTACCTGGCGGCACGGGTACGACCCCGCGCCGAGGAGACCCTGGAGGACTTCTACGTCAACCGGTTCGGTCGTGAGCTCTACAACACCTTCTTCCGCGACTACACCGAGAAGGTGTGGGGTGTGCCGTGCCGTGAGATCGCCCCCGACTGGGGAGCCCAACGGGTGAAGGGGTTGTCGGTCACCACCACGCTGGCCCATGCGGCCCGTGCCCTGGTGCGCCGGATCGTGCCGCGTCGTGGCCCGACCGATCTCGGCCAGACCGACACCGAGGTGTCGTTGATCGAGCACTTCCTCTATCCCAAGCTCGGGCCGGGCCACATGTGGGAGCGGGTGGCCGACCGGGTCCGCGACGCCGGTGGTGAGGTCCATCTGGAGCGTCGGGTCGTCGGGATCCACACCGAGGGTGACCGGGTGCGTGCGGTGGACCTGGCCGACCAGTCCGGCACGGGGGTCGAGACCGTCACCGGGGAGCAGTTCCTCTCGACCATGCCGGTCAAGGATCTGGTGGCCGCGATGGTCGCCACTGGCACCGAGGTCCCCGCCGAGGTGGTACGGATCGCCTCGGCCCTGCCGTACCGCGACTTCCTGACGGTGGGGTTGTCGTGCCGACGCCTGCTGCTCAACGATCCCCGCAGTGGCCCGGGTCGGGTGCCGGACAACTGGATCTACATCCAGGAGCCCGGGGTCCGGGTCGGCCGGTTGCAGGTCTTCAACAACTGGTCGCCGTGGCTGGTGTCGGACCCGGAGCAGGTCTGGCTCGGCCTCGAGTACTTCTGCACCGAGGGTGACGACCTGTGGTCGCGCTCGGACGAAGACATGACCGCCTTCGCGGTCGCCGAGCTCGCCCGGATCGGGATCGTCGACCCCGATGACGTCGTGGACTCGTGTGTGGTGCGGGTGCCGAAGACCTACCCGGCCTACTTCGGCAGCTATCGCGAGTTCGATGTCGTCCGTGCCTGGCTCGATCGCTTCACCAACCTGTGGTTGGTGGGTCGCAACGGACAGCACCGCTACAACAACCAGGACCATTCGATGCTGACCGCGATGGCTGCGGTGGAGGCGATCCGGGCCGGCAGCACCGACAAGGCACCGGTGTGGGCGGTCAAC
>DVLP01000344.1 GCA_018715445.1 Candidatus Avipropionibacterium avicola
CCGTTCACCCTGACCGATGTCGCCACCGTCACCGGCCAGCCGACCCATCGCGTCGTCACCGACCTCGCACCGGCCTTCACCGCCGGCGTCCTGGTCGACGACGAGACCGCCCACCTCACCCGCTTCCGCCACGACCTGGTCCGTGATGCGATCGAGGACGACCTGCCCCACAGCGTCCGGGTCGCCCTGCACCGTGACGCCGCCCGCCGACTCGGCGAGGCCGGCGCGCCACCCCTCCAGGTCGCCGAGCACCTCACCCGCTCAGCCACCCCCGGAGACACCGAGGCCGTCGACTGGTTGGCCCGGGCCGCCCACGAGATCGCCGGCGTGTCACCGGGAGCCGCGGTCGACCTGCTCGGACATGCGCTCACCCTCACGACACCGACCCACCCCCGATCCGTGGAGCTGCGGGTCGAGCAGGCCGGGCTCGCCATGTGGGCCGGCCGCCTCGCCGATGCCGAGCAGATCTGCCGCGAGGTCCTCGTCACGACCGAACCGTCGGCTGCGGCCGAACCGGCGGCTCCGGGCACCGCAGCGGCCCGCCTCCACCTCGGACAATCCCTGCTCGGTCAGGGACGGGTGGAGGAGGCGCTGGCCGAGCTCGAGCAGGTGTCCGACGACGAAGCCACCCCGGCCCAACGGGCGACTAGCCACGCCTGGGCTGCCACGGCGCTGATCTCGCTGACCGAGCTCGACCGTGCCGAGTCAGCGGCCCGCGCTGCGCTCACCGGGGCGGACCCCGAGGCCGAGGCCCTGGCCCTGACCGCCCTCGCGCTGATCGCCGCGTCCCGGGCGAAGCCGTACGACGCCCTCGAACTCAGCGACCGGGCCCTCGATCGGGCCGACGCCAGCCCGTACGGTCGGGCCCACCGCTACCCCCACCACCTGACCCGTGGGCACCTCCAGCTCGAAGTCGACGAGTTCGATCGCGCCCGCGCCACCTTCGAGCGGGGCCTGCGGGCCAGCGAGCGGCTCGGGGCCGAGTGGACCTTGGGCTCGTACGGGACCGCGCTGGCGGTGGAGGCCTTCCTCACCGGCGAGTGGGACACCGCGATCGACAGCTTCACCCAGGGCCTGGGCCACAGCCGGACCAGCGGGGAGCGCTACAACGAGGTCGCCGGCCACAGTGCACTCGCGGTGATTGCGATCCACCGCAACGACCTTGATCGCGCCCGGACCCACCTCGACGACGCCCTCTCCGGTGTCGGCAGCGGCACGGGCAGTGGCTGGCGCTACCGCGGTCACTGGGCCGGCTGGGCCCGCGCCCTGGTGGCCGAGGCCGACGGGGCGCCCGATCGGGCGCTGGAGATCCTGCAGCAGACCTGGGACAGCTGCCGCCGCACCGATCTGGCGATCGAGTACCCCTTGCTCGGCCCGACCCTGGTCCGGCTCGCTCTGGACCAGGACCGCCGGGACCTGGCCGCCGAGGCAGCTGCGGATGTCGCCCGTCTGGTCGACGGGGCCGCACCACCCAACTTCCGGCTCGCCGACCGGCACTGCCGTGGCCTGGTCCACGCCGACGCCGGGCTCCTGGTCACCGCCGGATCGCTGGTCGAGCATCGCCCTCTGGCCCGGGCCGCCGTCGCCGAGGACGCCGCCCGACTGCTCGCCGATGCGGGATCCGACCGTGGGGCTGCCGTGGCGCAACTGCGGATCGCGCTCGAGCTGTACCAAGGACTCGGCGCCACCTGGTCGATGGCGCGGGTCCAGGCGCGCCTGCGGGGACTGGGGGTCCGCTCCGGGGTCCGAGGCACCCGTCAGCGACCCCGTTCCGGCTGGTCGAGCCTGACCGACACCGAGCGGACGGTGGCCGAACTGGCCGCCTCCGGCCTCACCAATCCGCAGATCGGCGAGCGGCTGTTCGTCTCCCGCCGGACCGTGCAGACCCATCTGTCCCACATCTTCGTCAAACTGGGGATGTCCTCACGTACCGAACTGATCAGGGCCACCCCAGCTCCGCCCGACTGACGAAGCGGCGCTGCCCTCCCTCCACCGGGTCGACGAAGGACAGTTCCCGGGCCACCAGCTCCAACGGCTGGGAGAAGTCGCCCAGGGCGACGTCGCGGACCACCGGATAGAAGGGGTCGCCGACGATCGGGGCCCCCAGCGAGGCCAGGTGCAGCCGGAGCTGGTGGGTCTTGCCGGTCAACGGGCGCAACACGTACCGGCCCAACCTGCCACGCTGCTCGACCAGCTCGATCTCGGTGACCGCATTCGGCGCGGCGCCGGCCACTTCGCGGGCCTGCAGGATGCCGCGTTCCTTGACGATGTGGCTGCGGACCGTCCGCGGGAAGTCGACGCCGGGCGGCACCGGGGCCAACGCCTCATAGGTCTTGCTCACCAGCCGCTGCTCGAACAGGGTCTGGTACGGCGCCCGCCACCGACGCTGCGTGGTCAGCAACAACACCCCGGCGGTCAGCCGGTCCAGCCGATGGGCCGCGCCGAGCTCCGGCAGCCCGAGCTGGGCGCGCAGCCGTACCAGGACCGACTCGCGGATGTGGCGTCCGCGAGGGATGGTCGACAGGAAGTGGGGCTTGTCGACCACCACGATCCGGTCGTCACGGTGCAGCACCTCCACCTCGTACGGCACCGGGGTCTCGTCCGGCAGGTCCCGGTGGAACCACACGAAGATGTGGGGCCGGTACGGTTCGGTCGCGGTGACCATGTGGCCGTGCTCGTCGACGAAGCGACCCTCGGCGATCATGGCGTCGAGGCGCTGCTCGTCGATCGCCAGACGTGCGGCGAGGTGGTCCCGCAGCGTCGTCTCGGGCGCGTTTCCGGGTGTGCGCAACCAGGCGGCGTCGAGGCCGAGACGTTGGGGAAGCGGTGACGGACCAGGCACGGATGTCCTCGATTTCTGCTCGATCTGGCGTCGGGGTCGAGTTCCGTGACGGGCGATCCGTCCGTTAAGGTTTGCCTCGACCCGCCTGTGCAATCCTAGGGAGGCCCGCCCGATGACCGCCCTCATTGCCGCCCATTTCGTGGTCGCAATGCTGGCGCCGTGGCTGGGGCGACTGCTGGGGCACCGACAGTTCTGGTTGGCCGCGGTGGTCCCGGCGGCTGCAGTCGTCTGGTTGATCGCGCAGGCCCCCACCGTCCTCGGCGGTGGCGTCGTCACCGAGGTGGTCCCCTGGATCCCCGGTCTCGGCATCGACCTCGACATCCGGATCGGCGCCTGGCAGTGGTTGCTGGCGATGGTGGTCAGCCTGGTCGGCGCGGCCGTGCTGTTCTACTGCCGCAGCTACTTCGCCGAGGCTCCGAGCCAGGCCCGGGTCGCGGGGCTGCTCACCGCCTTCGCCGGTGCCATGCTCGGTCTGGTCACCAGCGACAACCTGCTCTCGCTGTACGTCTACTGGGAGCTCACCACCGTCTTCTCCTACCTGCTGGTGGGGCACAATCCGCTGCGCAGCGCCAACCGTGGTGCGGCGCTGACCGCGTTGATCGTCACGACCTTCGGCGGCCTGGCGATGCTGATCGGCCTGATCGGGCTGTCGGTGATCACCCACACCACCCACATCTCACAGATGCTGGCCAGCTCGGTCTTCACCGACCCCAACTTCGTCACCACCCCGGCGGCGATCGCGGCTGCGTTGTTGGTGCTGCTCGGTGCCCTCACCAAGTCAGCCCAGGTCCCGTTCCACTTCTGGCTGCCCGGCGCGATGGCCGCCCCGACCCCGGTCTCGGCCTACCTGCACGCCGCCGCGATGGTGAAGGCCGGCATCTACCTGGTCGGCCTGGTCGCACCGGTGGCCGCGTTGGTCCCGGGATTCCGAGCCGTGCTGCTGGTCCTCGGCTCGGTGACGATGGTGATGGGCGGCTGGCAGGCCCTGCGCCAGTACGACATCAAGTTGCTGATGGCCTTCGGCACGGTGAGCCAACTCGGCTTCATGATGACCCTGTGCGGGGTCGGCACCCAGTCGGCCGCCCTGGCCGGCGCCGGGGTCGTGGCGGCCCACGCGTTGTTCAAGGCGACCCTGTTCATGGTGGTCGGCATCGTCGACCACTCCACCGGCACCCGTGACCTGCGCGAGCTGGCCGGTGTCGGTCGTCGGATGCCGGTGGTGGCCACCGTCGCGGCGATCGCCGGTGCGTCGATGGCTGGCTTCCCGCCGCTGGCCGGCTTCGTCGCCAAGGAGGGGGCCTTCGAGTCCCTGCTGGCCATCGCCGGTGGTGATGCCGACGGCACCGGCCTCCCGGCCGGACCCGGCTACCTCGTGGTGGCCGCCATTGCCTTCGGCTCGATCCTCACCGTGGCCTACACGTTGCGGTTCTGGTGGGGTGCCTTCGCCGGCAAGTCCCCGGCGATGGCACGGACCACGGTGCATCCGGTGGGAGCAGGGTTCGCGTTCGCCCCGTTCGTCCTGGCGCTGCTGAGCGTGGTCGGTGGCTTCGTCGGTCACGGGTTCACCGAGGCGATGTCCTCGTGGACCTCAACCTTCGGTGGGCACGAGCCGCACGGCCTCGCGCTGTGGCACGGCTTCACCCCGGCGCTGCTGATCTCGGTCGGCTGCTGGGTCGTCGGACTCACCCTGTTCGCGCTGCGTGACCGGGTCGCCTCCGGTCAGCAGACCTTCCCCGACGTCTACAGCGCCCAGGAGGTCTATCGGGCCGGGATGTTGGCGACGGACCGACTGGCGGTGCTGGTCACTGCCCGGATGCAACGTGGTTCGCTGCCGGCCTACCTCGGGGCCATCCTGGTCGTGGTCGTCCTGCTGCCCGGCACCATCACCCTGCTCAGCCCGGACTGGGGCACCGGCCTGCGCTGGTTCGACAGCATCGGTCAGCTGGCGGTCGCGATCGTGGTGATCGGTGCGGCCTTCCTGGCTGCCACTGCGAACGGGCGGATGAAGGCGGTCATGCTCGTCGGTGTCACCGGCTACGGCGTCTCGCTGCTGTTCCTGCTGCACGGCGCCCCCGACCTGGCGCTGACCCAGATGCTGGTCGAGACCGTGTCGCTGGTGACGCTGGTCCTGGTGCTGCGCAAGCTGCCGAAGTACTTCAGTGATGCCCCTCTGCGTTCGTCGCGGTGGTGGCGGATGGCGCTGGCCGTGCTGGTCGGCGCGACCGTCTCGGGAGCGGCCTACCTCAGCACGGTGGCCCGGGTCGCCGAACCCGTCGGAGCACGACTGCACGAATATGCGTACAGCTTCGGCTACGGCAAGAACATCGTGAACGTCACGCTCGTCGACACCCGCGCCTGGGACACCTTCGGTGAGATCTCGGTGCTGGTCGTCGCCGGCACCGGTGTCGCGTCCCTGATCTACCTGCGGGCCCGCAGTGCCGAGGCCAAGGTCGTCAGCCCCACCGAGGAGACCGTTCCCGAGGTCCGGGGCGGGTTGGTGCCGGCCGGGCGTCGACTCTGGCTGCGGGGCGGTGTCAGCCTCAACCCGGCCGCCCGCTCGATGGTGCTGGAGATGGTCACCCGACTGCTCTTCCCGGTGATGATCCTGATCTCGCTGTATCTGCTGATCGCCGGCCACGACTCTCCCGGTGGCGGATTCGCCGGCGGCCTGGTGGCCGGCCTCGCGATCATGATCCGCTACCTCGCCGGCGGTCGTGACGAGCTCGACGAGGCGGCTCCGGTCGATCCCGGTACGGTGATGGGCGCCGGTCTGGCCTTGGCCGGACTGAGCGCGGTGGTCCCGGTCGCCTTCGGAGGGCGGATCCTGCAGAGCTACGTGATCGACGGCCACATCCCTTACCTGTCAAGCATTGCGACGCCATGGGGTGAGCTGCCACTGCTGGGGGAGATCCACCTCGTCTCGTCGGTCTTCTTCGACATCGGTGTCTATCTGGTGGTCGTCGGGCTGATGCTCGACCTGGCCCGTTCGCTCGGGTCGCAGATCGACGTCCATGCCGAGACCGACCTCGCGCCGCGACTGGGCTCGCACGGACAGCGCAGCGGGACCACCACCCACGCGCGTCTGAGCCGGACCCGTCGGTTCACCCCGCCGGACGAGGACGAGTGGTGACATGGAACCGAGCCTGATCCTGATCATCCTCGCCGGCGCGCTGGTCGCCTGCGGTGTCTACCTGATGCTGGAGCGCTCGCTGACCCGCGTACTGGTCGGCGTGATGTTGGCCTCCAACGGGGTGAACCTGCTCTTCCTGGTGATCGCCGGCCCGGCCAAGGCCGCCGCCATCATCGGGCTCAACGACGCCGAGGACATGACCGATCCGTTGCCGCAGGCGATGGTGCTGACCTCGATCGTCATCACCCTGGCAACCCTGGCCTTCCTGCTCACGATGGCCTATCGCAGCTTCCAGCTCAACGGTCACGACGAGGTCGCCGACGACGTCGAGGACGCCCAGATCCGTCGCCTGGCCGAGCTCGACGAGGCCTCGCAGTCCTACGACGAGGACGACGGGGAGGCTCCTGACGAGGACACCGACACCGAGATCGCCGATGACCTGCAGTCGGCCGACCACCGCGAGGAGAGGGGGACACCGTGATCGACAACCTCGTTGCTGCTCCGGTCCTGCTCCCGTTGATGGGCTCGGCGATCACCCTGGTCGTACGGAGTCGTCCGGCGGTCCAACGGATCACCTCGCTGGCCTGTTTGACCCTGATGGTCGTGGTGGCCGGCGTGCTCACCTGGTCGGCCGATGTCAACGGACCGACGGTGCTGTGGCTGGGAGCCTGGCCCGACCAGATCGGCATCGTCCTGGTGGCCGACCGGCTCTCGGCGATCCTGTTGCTGATCTCGGGGATCGTCAGCCTGTTGGTGATGGTCTTCTCGCTCGGTCAGGACTTGCAGGAACGTCGTCGTGAGACCCCGATGTCGATCTTCCACCCGACCTTCCTGCTGCTGACCGCCGGTGTCTCGAACGCCTTCCTCACCGGCGATCTGTTCAACCTGTTCGTCGGGTTCGAGATCCTGTTGTTCGCCTCGTACGTCCTGTTGACCCTGGGCGGTACGGGGGAGCGGATCCGCGCCGGCAGCACGTACGTGATCGTCTCGATCGTCAGCTCGCTGCTCTTCCTGGTCGCGATCGCCTGTGTGTACGGGGCCACCGGGACCGTGATGCTGGCCGACCTGGCGTTGCGCCTGCAGGAGCTGCCTGACCAGGTGCAGCTGATCATCCACCTGTTGTTGTTGGTGGTCTTCGGGATCAAAGCCGCGATCTTCCCGATGTCGGCGTGGCTGCCGGACTCGTACCCGACCGCGCCCGGTCCGGTGACGGCCGTGTTCGCCGGGTTGCTCACCAAGGTCGGTGTCTACGCGATCATCCGTACCGAGACCTTGTTGTTCCCCGACTCCGAGGTCGGGCCGGTGCTGATGGTGGTCGCCCTGCTGACGATGATCGTCGGGATCCTCGGTGCAGTGGCGCAGTCCGAGATCAAGCGCATGTTGTCGTTCACCCTGGTCAGCCACATCGGCTACATGGTCTTCGGCGTCGCGCTGGCCAGCGAGGCCGGTCTGGCCGGGGCCATCTTCTACACCGTGCACCACATCACCATCCAGTCGACGTTGTTCCTGGTGGCGGGTCTGATCGAGCGTCGCGGTGGCTCGACCTCGCTGACCGATCTCGGCGGGTTGATGGCGATGTCCCCGGTGCTGTCGGTGCTGTTCTTCGTCCCGGCGATGAACCTGGCCGGCATCCCACCGATGTCAGGGTTCATCGGCAAGGTCGGTCTGCTCCAGGCCGGTGTCGAGACCGGCCAACCCCTGGAGCTGGCGGTGGTGGGTGTCGCCCTGGTCACGAGCCTGTTGACCCTGTTGGCGATGGCCAAGGTGTGGAACCGTGCCTTCTGGCGCAAGGTTCCCGACGCGGTCGAGGGCTCGGCGGACCAGTCGCCGCGGGCGCGCGGACGGCGGATGCCGCGGTCGATGGTGTTGACCGCCGCGGCGATGGTGGCGCTCGGACTCGGGCTCTCGGTAGTGGCCGGACCGCTGTACGACTATGCGCTGCGGGCGGCTGCTGACCTGCTTGCGCCGATCTATCTCGACGCCGTGGTGGGGGTCGTCCGATGAGCCATCTCTATCGCAGTGCACCCGAGCGACCGACCCGGTCGTGGCGCCGCCCCAGCGGCACCGTGCAGTGGGTCACCACCATCATGCTCGGCCTCACCTGGACCCTGGTGTGGGGACGCTACGACCTGCCGACCTTGTTGATGGGCCTGGTCTTCGGCGTCGTCGTGTCCCTGGCCTTTCCCCTGCCCCCGTTGAGGTTCAGCGGCACCGTACGGCCGTTGTGGTGGTTCGCGCTGACCGGCCGACTGATCTTCGACCTGGTCTGGGCCAGCGTCAAGGTGGCCTGGGCGGCCGTGGTCCGAGGGCCACGGGTGCGCAATGCCATCCTTCGGGTGCCGTTGCGGACCCGGTCCGACTTCGTGATGACCCAGGTCGCCGAGCTGACGACCCTGGTGCCGGGGTCGGTGGCACTGGAGACCCGCCGCGCGATCCCGAAGGACGACGAGCACGAGGAACGATCCGAGTCGGCCGCGGAGTCGGGCGAGCAGGAGTTCGTCGGCACCAACATCTTGTACGTGCACGTCATGGACCTCGGCGAGCAGCCTGACATCGAGGCCGAGCGGGAGAAGATCCGCAACCTCGAGGCCCGCGTGATCCGTGCCTTCGGCCCCCGGTCCGAGTACGACCTGCTGCGCAAGGAGAGGGGCGGCGATGAGTGACCCGATCTCCACCCTGCAGGCCATCCGTGACGTGGTCCTGGTGCTGGCAGGCGTGCTGTTCACCGCTGCGGCTCTGGTCGGGCTCTATCGCCTCAGCAAGGGACCGACCACGCTGGACCGGGCCGTCGGCAGCGACCTGATGCTCGGCGTGCTGGTCGCGGGGCTGGCGATCGAGGCCGAGGTCAATCGCCACGCCACGTCGTTGCCCCTCATGTTGGTGCTGACCCTGGTCGGCTTCGCCGGACCGGTGGCGATCGCGCGCTACATCCCCGATGCGGCCCGCCACGACAGTCCCGACGACCGACCGAGCAGGGGTGGCGACCATGGATGATCAGCTGATGGTGGCGATCGCCGAACTGGCCGGCGCCCTGTTCCTGCTGGCCGGAGGTGCGGTCTCCCTGGCCGCCGCGATCGGCGTGCTCCGCTTCCCCGACACCACCACCCGCGCCCACGCCGGCGCCAAGCCCCTGTCGCTCGGACTTTTCCTGGCTGTCGGCGGGCTGGCCCTCACCCTGCGCGACCCCGCGGTGATCGGACTGCTGCTGCTCGTCGTGGTCTTCCAGATCCTGACTGTGCCGGTGGCCGCCCACATGGTCGGCCGCGTGGCGTATCGCTCCCACCTCATCGACGAGAAGACCCTCGTGGTCGACGAACTCACCGAGGACCTCACCCGCTCCGGCTACATCCGCTCCGACGACCAGTAGCCCAGGCCCAAGGCCACCCAAGGCCCAAGGTCACCAAGGCCACTTCGCCCTGCGATTTCTGACCAGAATTGCAGCAGAAACCGGTTGCCATCTGCAGGATTGCTCAGAAATCACGGCGGGGTGGGCCCTGGGCCA
>DVLP01000345.1 GCA_018715445.1 Candidatus Avipropionibacterium avicola
GCGCTGGAGGCCGGCAAGCACGTGCTGTGCGAGGCCCGGATGGCCCGTGATGTCGCCGAGGCCCGCGTGATGACCCGGGCGGCCCATGCCCGTCCTGATCTGGTCTGCCAGATCGTGCCGTCTCCGTTCACCCTCACCCGCGACGCCACGGTGCTGCGACTTCTCAGCGACGGTGCCATCGGTGAGCTGGTGCAGGTCGAGGTGGCAGCGCGCAGTGGCTGGGTGGACCCGGCGGCGGAGCGGACCTGGCGGCAGTCGCGCGAGATCAGCGGGGTGAACGTGATGGCCCTGGGGATCTGGTACGAAGCGCTGATGCGCTGGGTCGGCGAAGCGACCCGGGTGTCGGCCCTCGCCCGAACGGTCGTGCCCCGACGTCCTGACCAGGAAGGGATACTGCGCACCGTCGACGTCCCCGACCACCTCGACGTGATCGCTGAGTTGGCCGGTGGCGCCCACCTGCGGATGGTGCTCAGCCAGGCGATCGCCGGTGCCGAGCCCGACGGCGTCCGCCTGTACGGCACGGCCGGCACCCTGCAGCTCACCGGTGACGGGTTGAGCCTGAGTCGTCCGGGTGCCGAAGCCGAGGACGTACCGGTGCCCGAGGACGCCGCGGGTTGGCGGGTCGAGGAGGAGTTCGTCGGTGCCATCCGCGGCACCGAACCGGTCCGCCACACCACCGTCGACGATGCACTGCGCTACATGCTGTTCACCGAGGCCGTGCACCGCAGCGTCCACGAGCATCGCCAGGTCAGCCTCTCCGAGCTCTGACCTCTCGGACCGAGGAGGAGTACGCAGGATGAGTGAGAAGGCGCCGACGATCACCGGGGTCGCCCGGATGTCCGACGACCAGATCCGCGAGGCCTACGACCCAGCGGTGTGGACGATCGCGCGCAATGCGTACGGGGCCAGTCTGC
The DNA here is from genome assembly GCA_018715445.1 of Candidatus Avipropionibacterium avicola. Lineage (GTDB taxonomy): Bacteria > Actinomycetota > Actinomycetes > Propionibacteriales > Propionibacteriaceae > Avipropionibacterium > Avipropionibacterium avicola. The sequence goes on from DVLP01000345.1 coordinate 915, forward strand.
TGTCCGATGCCTTGCGCCACACCGATGGTGGGGCCCGACAGTGGTTGTCGCATCGGCTGCTCGATGACGGTCTCGACCCGGTGGCCAGCGGAGGGCCGTACCTCCATGTCCTGCTGAGTGCCCGTCCGTGCTTGCCGAAGATCGACATTCCGCTGCTGCAGCGGCTTGTTGCCGCGGGCATGGACGTCAACCGGCTCGAGGGCAAGTTCGGCCGACCGATCCAGACAGCCGCGCAGTTCCTGCGCCCACCGGAGGTGCTCGACGCGCTCTTCGCCTTCGACGGGCTCGACCTGTTGCGCGTCGACTCGGCCGGCAACTCCGTGCGCAGCACCGCTCGCCGGGGCCGACACTTCCAACCAGGGCTGTACGACCGTGTCGAGGCCTATCTTGTCGAGCACGGGATCGACGCCCCGGCGCCCCATCCGGCCGATGCCGCCGGCTGGGCCACGGCCGAGGAACTCGAGGTAACCCATCGACCCGACCGGATCAATGAGCCGTCTCCGGAGACCGGGGCCACTCTGCTGCTCGGCGTCCTGCACAACCCTGCCGTGGACATCCGCACGACATGGGTGCCGCGGCTGCTCGCCGAGGGCGCCGATGCCACCGTGTCACTCGTTGATGGCCGCAACGCCCTGCACCTTGCTCTGGTCGGCACCGGGCGCCGAGACCCGAAGCGCGACGCCGAGGTGGTGCAACTGCTGGTTGCGGCCGGTGCCGAGGTCAATGCGAGCGCTGATGCCAAGATCGGGACACCGCTGAACGTGCTCGGCCGTTACACCAACAAGCCCGAGCGCGAGCTGACGCCGCTGTACGATGCCCTGCTCAACGCAACCGGACTCGATCCCCGTGCCAAGGTCGGGCGATCGAAGACCGCTTGGGACCACCTGCAGAAGGCCCGCCGCACGCGGCCCGTGCTGGTCGAACGGGTCGAGCAGATGCTCGGTGACTGATCAGGGATTGAGCACCTCGGCCTGGTCGCGTCCGGTCGGCATCACGACCAGGCGTACGGCGTCGTCATGGCGCCCTCGGGTGAGCCAGTGGTGCACCGCGGCGTGGGCGGTCGGCGGCATCGGCAGGTCGGGCGGCACCGCGTCGAGCGCGAACCACCGCAGGTCACCCTCGTCGCAGGTCGGGGGCACCACCGCGTCATCGGCCAGGACGGCGGTGAAGTAGTGGGTGGTGCGGAGCTCGGTGCCGCTGTCACGCAGGGAGACGTATCGCAGGGCCAGATCGGTCAGCTGGGACGCCTCGACGCCGATCTCCTCGGACAGCTCGCGTAGCGCGGCAGCCGTCGGATCGGTGCTCTCCTCGGGCTCGATGTGACCGCCGATGCCGACCCAGGAGTCGGCGATCGCGCGGGATCCGCGGCGGTACAGCAGCAACAGCTGTCCCTCGCGCACCAGCAGGACCGAAGTCATCGCCCGCATCGACCGCAACCCCATCGCCGCATCGTAGCCCCGCCCGGCGGGGGCGCCGACAAGTCGTCCCGCGCATGCAAACTGTCGCGTCCACAGCAACGGCATCGACACAGTGGCGTTGCTGCCCGTCAGGACGCGACAGTTTGCACTCTGGGGTCTCCCAGGAGTCAGGACGGCCAGGCTGATCGGATCCGGTCGGCCATGGCGGACATCTCCTCGGCCGACGCCCAGGCCCCGTGGGAGCCGTACAGGCCGTCGTCGGTGTACCGGGGGAAGACATGCACGTGGTAGTGCCAGACGTCCTGGTGGCCGGCGGGTTCGTTGTGTTGGCGCGTGGAGACTCCCTCGCAGTCGAGGGCTCGCTTGAGGGCGATCGCGGCGTCGCGGGTGGCGCGGTGCAAGGGCTCAGCGAGATCGAGGGGGAGATCGAACAGGTTCTCGTGGTGGGCGTGGGGGACCACCAGCAGGTTGCCCGGTGTCCCGGGCCACCATTTCGGATTCAGCCGGACGGTGACCTGCGGATAGCGGTGGATGATCTGCAGGGGATGCTGCGCCCTGGCCGGATCCTCACGGCAGAAGGGGCAGTCGTAGT
>DVLP01000036.1 GCA_018715445.1 Candidatus Avipropionibacterium avicola
GGCCGAGGGTGACCGGGGTGGCATCCATCAGGTGGGTACGGCCCGACTTCACGACCTCGGCGAACTCGCTCGCCTTGGCCTCCAGTGAGGTGGCCAACTGGTCCAGGGCCGGGATCAGGTCGGCCGTGATCGAGGTCGAGGTGGCGATGTGCACCGCCGAGGGGAAGACGTCATTGCTGGACTGGGAGGCATTGACGTGGTCGTTGGGGTGGACCGTACGACCCAGGTGGCGCGTCGCCAGGGTGGCGATCACCTCATTGGTGTTCATGTTGGACGAGGTGCCCGACCCGGTCTGGAACACGTCGATGGGGTAGTCGTGGTCGTGCTGGCCGGCGATGACCTCGTCGGCGGCGCTCCGGATCGCCTCAGCCATGTCGGCCTCGACCACATCACGATCGGCGTTGGCCTTGGCCGCGGCCTTCTTGATCCTGGCGAGGGCGGCGATCAGGGCCGGCTCGATCGGGGTCCCCGAGATCGGGAAGTTCTCCACCGCGCGCTGGGTCTGGGCCTGGTAGGTCGCCGCTGCCGGGACCCGTACCTCACCCATGGTGTCGTGCTCGATGCGGTAGTCGCCGTCACTGGTCATGGTGCTCCCCTCGTTGCTCATGGGGGTCATTGTGTCAGCCCCGTCCGGTGGGGCTTCGTCGGCACCGGATGTGGCACCGCAGCCGCGATCGGCGACAATGGTCGGGTGTCCACCTCCACGCCACCGGCAGCACCCCCGGCCCGCGCCAAGAAGCGGGAGTCGACCGGCGGTGACATGGTGCGATCCCTGATCGTGCTGTTGATCCCGTTGGTGCTGATCAGCCTGTTCTTCATGAGCCGTCCGACGGAGCAGGCCGGCACCGAACCGGTGGACTGGGAGTCCCTGGAGACCGTGGCCGCCGAGGAGGCCAGCTTCGACGTCGTGGCACCGCGCAACCTGCCCGGGGACTGGACCCCGGTCCGGATGAAGTGGGAGCCCGGCACGGACGGCGCGGACCAGCGGTGGATGGTGGGCTGGCTCAGCCCGCAGCAGATCTACTTCTCCTTGGAGCAGAGCAATGTCGAGGCCGAGCTGGTGATCAAGCGGGTGACCCGTGACGGGGTGGTCGACGGGGCCTCCGAGGTCAACGGCGTGACCTGGCACCGCTATCGCTCGCCGGATGACCGGACGCGATCGCTGGTGCTCACCCAGGACGGGCTGACCACGGTCGTGATGTCGGACTCCAGCTACGAGGAGCTCGAGGCCTTCGCCGCCACGGTGTCGTGAGCGCAGTGACAGCCGTACGGTGACGGTCGGGTCACGGTTTGACAGTTCGGCGTCGGGGTCGCTCATTTATTGACCAATTTGGCCCCTGGAGTTCCTAGCCTTCCTTCATGCGCGACAAAGACATCGACCTGTCGTTCCGCGTGGACCCCGCTGAGTTGGACACCTTCGTCGAGGGTGTCTCCCGACTGCGGGGTGCCATGGACCGTCACGTCCAGACCTACGAATCACTGACGCTTCGCAAGGGCGAGTTCGGCCGGCTGCCGGGGATCTCGTCGAAGATCCACGATGCCTATGCCCACCACGTGGAGGAGGGGACCAAGGCCTTCGCGGAAGGGCGAGCCGTCCTGGAGGCCACGGCCGATCGGGCGAGCGAGACCGCCGCGGAGTACCGCCAGGTCGAGCAGGACAACCTGGCACTGGTGGCCGAGCTCGCCGAGCAGATCCCGCTGCCCACGAAGGCCGGGGCGGTCACGGGTGGACCGGCGCCGGCCAGGGTCCGTACCGACCGGGAGATGACACGATGACGGCCACCACGACCGACTACAACCTCGAGCAGGGCGTCTTCTCGTCGATGCCCTCGCTGGTGGGCAAGGCGATGGGGCCGGCACGGTCCTGGTTCAGCTCGGCACTCGAATGGGTGTGCGGGGACCCGGAGACCTTGCGGGCCACCGGACAGCAGTACGTCGAGCTGGGTTCGCAGGTCAGCGGGCTGAGCAGTGAGCTGCAGGGCCTGGTCGAGCAGACGAGCAGTTGGCAGGGACCGGCGGCGGCGACGTTCCGGTCGACGATGGCCAGCAGTGTCGACCTGGTCGACAAGGTCGGCGGTTACGTCGCCCAGACCAACGAGATCCTGATGGCGGCCGCCGAGGTCGCCGTCGAGGCCGCCAATGTGATCTGGGACCTGGTCGTCGAACTGGTCAAGTGGATGGTGACCACGCTGATGAAGGCCCTGGCGGCCTCGACCTTCTCCTTGGGCAGCTCGATCGCGGCCTGGTTGGCCAGCGCGATCGGTCAGGTCGCCCGTGTGGTGACCAAGGTCGCCCAGATCGCCGGCAAGGTCGGACAACTGCTCACCAAACTCGTGACCCTGTTGCAGAAGTTGGCCGCGATCATCACCAAGTACCGCTCGGTCCTGGACAAGATCGAGCTGGTGCTGCGCAAGGCCAAGGAGGTCTCCGGTCGTCTCTCGTCGTTGCGGGACAAGGCCGACGCGGTCGACGGTGGTGACACCTGGGCCGGATACCGCGATGCTCCGACGACCGGGATCGGTGGTGCGGCCGGACTGCGGCTGCCCGACGGTGCCACGGTGACCAACGGCTGGTCCGACCCGTCGACGATCGGCGCGGGTGGCGGCACACCTGCCGGGTACGAGGTGCCTGCCGCGGGGACCGGCCCGATCTGGACCCCGCCGAGCAGCACCTCGCCGACAGGCCCGACGCCCTCGACGCCGATCGGCGGCACTCCCTACGAGCCGACACCGTTCGAGCGCACCCCCTACCAGCCGACCCCGTACGAGCCGGGCCAGTACGAGTCGGGTCAGTACGAACCGGGCCAGTACGAACCGGGTCAGTACGAACCGGGCCGGTACGAGTCGAAGCCGTACGAGCCGGGCCGGTACGAGACGAAGCCGTACGAGCCGGGTCAGTACGAGACGAAGCCGTACGAGCCGGGCCGGTACGAGTCCACGCCGTACGACCCGGGCCGGTACGAGTCGCCCTCGGGTGGGAGTGGGTCGCCGCAGTCCGGTCGAGCGGGATCGTACGAGCCCACCTCCTACGAGCCCCAGACCTACGAGCCCGGCACGGGTGGGGCGAGTTCGGTCGGGACCGGCACCGCTGGTCTGACCGGCGGGATGGTGAGCGGGACCGGCGTGAGCCCCACCGCAGGGCTCGGTGGTGCCGGTGGCATCGGGACCGTTCCCAGTGGGGGCGGGCAGAGCGCTCCGCGGCTCGACGGTGGTCTGGCCGGTACGCCCGGCACGACCACGCCGATGGCGTCGGGGGTCCCGGTCGCGCCGATGGGTGCACCGGCGTCGAGTGGTGGAGCGAGTGGCGCCATGGGGGCACCGCTGGCGGCCGGTCTCGGCAAGGACAAGGAATCGGCCAAGGACAAGGGGCGTGACCCGCTCCAGGTCACTCCGCTGGGCGAGGACAGCGACGAGATGACGGCCGCCGAAGCCGCTGAGGAGTCTGAGCGATGAGCACCGACTGGGACGACCCGACGGCCAGCCCGCAGGACAGTGACGCCGCCGACTATGTCGACGAGGGGACCGACACCTGGAGCTCCGCGGCGGACCGCTCTCCCGCCACACCGAGCGAGCTCGACCTCGAGGCCACCGACGCCGACAACGCCACCACCGAAGGGAACCCTGCCGCCTCGGAGACCGACCACGCAGTCACCGAGCAGGACGACGACGATCCCTCCGCGGTGACCGATCCCGCCGAGGCCGCGGACTCGTCAGCCCAAGGTGCGGCGTCATCGCAGGAGGGCGAGGGATCCGACCCGCAGGTGCTCACGACGCGGGTGACGGAGGCCTCGGCCGGACCGTTGACCACCCCGCCGAGCGAGGCCGACCGAGACCTGCTCCCCGGCGTCACCGATGTGGCGGCCGGACTGGGCCACGCCCTCGGGGTCGGCAGCGACGAGCTCGGGCTGGTCGAGGTCGAGGTCAACGGCCTGATGGGGGTACGGGTCCGACTGGATCCCGGGCTCGTGCAGCTCAGCGTCGAGATGGTCGGCCACAGCCTCGCGGGTGCCCTGGAGCAGGCTCGCAGCGAGGTCGTCGGCCGTCTCGACGACCATTTCCGCCGTGATCCGCGCATCAACGAGTGGATCGCTGAGGCGACCCGACGGCCCGAAGGGGTCGGTGCGCCCACCGAGCCGACGGAGAAGCCGCGTCAGGTCACGACCACCAGCGCTGACGGGCTGGTCAGCATCGTGGTCGACCCCGGTGGCCGGGTCAGTTCGGTCGTGGTCGCCGAGGGCGAGCTGGACCTGGATCGGGTGGCCGAGGCCTTCGTCCGTACGGCGGAGGACGCCCTGCAGGGGGTGGGGGACACCGGCGACGGGCTGGACGTCGACGGGCGGATCGATCGGTTCGACCGGTCGATGGCCGAGATCGCCAAGGGACTCGACGAGTTGGACGCCGAACTCAGTGACGTGCTGAAGCGCTGGAGCTGAGCGCCAGCGTCGGAGCGAGTGGATCAGTCGCTCTCGGCGCGCTCGGCGACACGGGCCTCGATCCGTTCCTGGGCGCCGTCGAGGCGTGACCGACACAAGGTCGCGAGCTCCTCACCGCGCTCCCACAGCGCCAGCGACTCCTCCAGCGGCGCGCCGGCCTCCAACTTCGCCACGACGTCGGCCAATTGCTGGCGGGCCTGCTCGTAGCTGAGGGCGGCGTCGCCGTCGGTGCTCTCGGCGCTCGGGGTGGGTTCGGTCACGATGGGTCCTCCGCGGTGTCGGTCGCTGGGCGGGCTGGATGGGCGGCGGTGACGGTGGTCTCGACCCGGCCCTCGGCCAGGTGCAGGTTGATCGGATCGCCGATCGAGACCCGGTCGGCTGAGGTCACCGGATGGCCGTCGGCATCAAGGGCCAAGGTGTAGCCCCGCAGCAGGGTCGCGCGGGGCGACAGGGCACGGCAGCGGGCCAACAGGTGATCGATCGAGGTCTGCTCCGCGGCGACCGTGCGGGTGATGCTGCGCCCCAGCCGCTCGGCGAGTTGGTCGACCTGGCCCCGGTGGATGGTCACGGTCTCGGTCGGGGCCTGCAGGACCGGACGGGAGGCCAGGGTGGCCAGTTGGTCGCGCTCACGGCGGATCCGATGGTGGATCGCCTGGTCGAGACGGTGCACGACCTGGTCGAGACGGGCACGCTCCTCGGTGACGTCGGGGACCACGATCTTGGCCGCATCGGTCGGGGTGGAGGCACGGACGTCGGCGACCAGATCGAGGATCGGGGAGTCCACCTCGTGGCCGATGGCACTGACCACCGGTGTCGAGCAGGCAGCCACGGCGCGGACCAGGGCCTCGTTCGAGAACGCCAACAGGTCCTCCAGCGAGCCACCACCGCGGGCGATCACGATGACCTCGACGTCAGGGTCCTGGTCGAGGCGACCCACGGCGGAGACGAGTTGCTCGACCGCCTGCGGCCCCTGGACCAAGGAGTGCGCGGTGACGATCCGGGCCGCGGGCCAGCGGCGCGCCACGTTGTCGACCACATCACGCTCGGCCGCACTGCCCGCCGCCGAGACCAGGCCGATGGCCGAGGGCAGGAACGGCAGGCGTCGCTTCAGCCGAGGGTCGAACAGTCCCTCGGCCTGCAACATCCGCTTGAGCTGCTCCAGCCGGGCCAGCAGCATGCCCTCGCCGACCACGCGCAGTTCGTCGCAGTGGAAGGAGAACCGGCCGCTGCGGATGAAGAAGCGGGGCTTCAGGTGGGCGACCACGGTGGCGCCGTCGCTCAGCGGGCCGACCGTGTCGAGCACCTGCACCGTGGTGGTCACCGAGGCCGACACCTCGCCGAGCTTGTCGCGCAGGGTGAGGAAGACCAAGGTGTTGCCCGATCGACGGTTGATCTCGATCACCTGGGCCTCCACCCAGATCCAGCCGAGTCGGTTGATCCACTGGTCGACGCCCTGGGCCACACGCCGCAGGGGCTGGGGCTGATCGGGGGTGGACTCCAGGGCCATGGCGACACCCTACGTTCCGGTGCTGACATCGGTGTCCCCTCGAGGGGCTCGGGGTCGTAGGGCGACGAGGGCGTGGGCATGGCCTGTCGGTCCGACCGGTGACGTCGTAGGTTTGGGGTGTGACCGACTACGCAGCCCCACCGCCGGACGAGAAGGACTGGACCTGGGTGATCGAGCGCGCCTGCCCGGAGTGTGGGTTCGACGCGTCGGACATCGCCGCTGATGAGCTGCCCGGGTTGATCCTGCTGCTGACGCTGCCGTGGACCGAGGTGTTGATCCGCAGCGACGTGCGCGAGCGTCCCGCACCCGACACCTGGTCGGCGCTGGAGTACGCCTGCCATGTCCGCGACGTCTGCCGGGTGTTCGCCGAACGGACCCAGTTGATGCTCGCCGAGGACGGTCCGACCTTCGCCAACTGGGACCAGGACCAGGCCGCTGCCGACGGGGCCTACCACCGCGAGGACCTCGGTCAGGTCGCCGAGGACCTGCGGACGGCAGCGCAGGACTGGATCGAGCTGTACGGACGGGTCGAGGCCGACCAGTGGGACCGGCAGGGCTTCCGCGGGGACGGTGCGCCGTTCAGCGTCCTCACCCTCGGTCGGTACGGGATGCATGACCTGGCCCACCACCTCGTCGACGTCAGAGCGGCTGTCCCGGACTCGGCCCGCCACGGCGACCAGGAGGCGCGGTGACGCCCTTCTCGTACAGCGCCGATGAGCCGGAGACGACACCTCCGTCGTACGAGCCGAGCGTCCCGGCGCACCTGCTCGGCACCTGGCAGATGGAGGAGACGGGCCAGCCCGACGGATGGGACTTCTCCGTCCTCGAGGGTCGGGTCAGCGAGACCCCGCTGCCGTGGAACCTGGAGCGGATCTGTCGCGAGGCGCTGCGCCTGTCGCGCCATGTCCTCGACATGGGGACTGGCGGCGGGGAGCACCTCAAGCGTTTCGCGAACCAACTGCCGACCGACACCGTCGCCACCGAGGGGTGGCAGCCCAACATCCCGGTCGCCCAGCAGGCCCTCGAGCCGTTGGGGATCACGGTCGTCCCGTACGACCCGGACACCGATCGGCAGATGCCGTTCCCGGACAACCGCTTCGACTTGATCCTGAACCGGCACGAGAGCTTCGACGCCCAGGAGGTGGCGCGCGTGTTGGCGCCCGGTGGGGTCTTCATCACCCAGCAGGTCGGCGGCACCGAGCTCGGCGAGCTGCACCAGGTGACCGGCAAACGGCCCGACCACCCCGAGGTGACCCTGCGCAATTTCTCACGTCAACTCACCGATGCCGACCTGGAGATCGTCGATGACGGCGAGGACCGCGGCTGGTACGAGTTCGTCGACGTGGCTGCGTTGGTGGCGTACCTGCAGTTCGTGCCCTGGGACGTCCCGCACGACTTCTCGGTCGAGCGTTATCGCGGCGCACTGTGGGAGCTCCATCGCCGTGGGCCGATGTACGGCGAGCCGCTGCGGCTGACCAAGATCCGGTTCTGGCTGCGCGCCCGCAAGCCCATCATGTGACCTCCTAGACTGGGGGCCATGGCCGACCAGTTGACCAGCCCGACCACCGACTCGCCCACAGCGGGCCCGGTGGCCCTGCCCGATCCCGCTGCGCCGGGGGACAAGCGCGTGGTGGTGGCCGCCCCGCGAGGTTATTGCGCCGGGGTCGACCGGGCGGTGATCACGGTCGAGAAGGTCCTGGACCGCTACGGTCCGCCGGTCTACGTCCGCAAACAGATCGTGCACAACAAGCATGTGGTGGAGAACCTGTCGGCCCGCGGGGCGATCTTCGTCGAGGAGCTCGACGAGGTCCCGGAGGGCTCGACCGTGGTCTTCTCCGCCCACGGGGTCTCACCGGCCGTACGCCACCAAGCCACCGACCGCGAGCTCAAGACGATCGATGCCACCTGCCCGCTGGTCACCAAGGTGCACAACGAGGCGCGTCGGTTCGCTCGCGAGGACCGCGAGATCCTGCTGATCGGTCACGCCGGTCACGAGGAGGTCGAGGGCACCTCGGGTGAGGCGCCGGAGCACATCACCCTCGTCCAGTCGCCCGAGGAGGCCGATCACGTCCAGGTCAAGGATCCGACCAAGGTGTCGTGGTTGAGCCAGACGACGTTGAGCGTCGACGAGACGATGGAGACCGTCCGGCGACTGAAGCAGCGGTTCCCGCTGTTGCAGGACCCCCCGAGTGACGACATCTGTTACGCCACCTCCAACCGTCAGGCCGCGGTGAAGCAGATCGCTGCCCACTCCGACCTGGTGATCGTGGTCGGTTCGGCGAACTCGTCGAATTCGGTCCGCCTGGTCGAAGTCGCGCTCGAGGCCGGCGCCAAGGCGTCCCACCGTGTCGACAACGCCGGCGAGATCGACCTCGCCTGGCTCGAGGGGGTCTCCTCGGTCGGGGTCACCTCCGGGGCTTCGGTGCCCGACGACCTGGTCCAGGGGGTGCTCGACCTGCTGGTGGAGCACGGCTTCCCCATGGCGCAGGAGGAGCGGCTGACCGAGGAGAACCTGGTCTTCGCCCTGCCTCCCGAGCTCCGCAAGGACCTCAAGAACGCATGACGCCGGGGGCACCGGCGTGATGCGCCTGGTGATGATCCTGAGGCTCCACGTCGAGGACCAGGGCCCCGACGACACCGCCGCCCGGATCATCGCCGCCCTGACACAGGCTGCCCTGACTCAGGACGCCCACCCCACCTCGGATCCACGCCCCTTGTGCTGATCCACGCCTCCTGCAGCGGGCGTGCATCAGCAGGGAGTACGTGGATCCGGGACGGTGATGGGTTCCGAAGCGCTTCGGGAGACGGTAGGGTCTGGATCCGAAGCGCTTCGGAAACGGAGCCGAAGGGGGATCGAGGACCATGGGCGAAGGCATCGTGGTGGGCCGCACCGTGGAGGACCTTGGGGTCGTGGTCGACGTGGCCGAGGGCC
>DVLP01000346.1 GCA_018715445.1 Candidatus Avipropionibacterium avicola
GCCAATCCGCTCAGCACGGTGGACGTGATCGGCAACACGATCTCGATCATCGAGGACTCCGACCGTCCTGCGATCGGGATCGTCGGCACCGGCGAGGACACCCGGATCAGTGACGTGGCGGTCTACGGCAACCTGGTCGAGAACGGGGAGTTCTGGTACACCTTGGCCGACTTCCGCCGTGAGCCACAACAGCAGTGATCAGCGACAGCAGCGCTCAGGCGGGTCGTAGCATCCGCCGCATCGGCAGTGATCCCCAGGACTCCCCTGCGGGGAAGGACTCGTCGAGGGCGACGAAGCCGCGCTTGCGATAGAACCGGCCGGCCCGTTCGTTGCCCTCGATGATCGAGATCGTGTTGCCGACCACGTCCACCGTGCTGAGCGGATTGGCGAAGGCCTTGACGTAGACCCCGCCGCGACAGTTGGTGATCGTGTTCTCGCGGATCACCAGGTGGTCAGCGTTCATGGGCAGGATCCCGTCCCAGATCAGGTCCTCCATGGTGTTGCGCTCGATCCAGATGTGGCTGAACACCTTGCCCGCCGACGTCGAGTGCGAGCACCCCAGACTGCCCCAGGCGGGGTGGCTGTCAGAGGCACCGAACCAGTTGTCACGGATCCGGATGTCGATCGCCGGGGTGTGGTCGGCGGCCCCAGCCCACTTGGTGTGGGGTTGGGGCAGGTCGACCTGGACGGCGTCACAGTTCCACAGACCCGACGTCGGGTTCTCGATCCAGCCCTCGAAACGGCTGTCGCTGACCGTCGCCGTACGGACCGCATTGAACTCGACACCGTGCCACCACTTCACATTGCGCACCGTCACCCCGACCACTTCGATGTCGTGGGTGTGGGTGAAGGTGATCGCATTCATCGCCGGAGCTGCCGTGGCACGCTGCAGCTCTTCACCGGTCTCGTTGCGCAGGAACCATCCGGTGGGGTCCCAGGTCCCACCCTCGAGCCGGATGTTGCCCGGTGCGGAGTAGAGCCCGGTCTCATCGCTGGGCACATGGTTGAGCACCATCGTGGACCCCACCGTGCTGGCGTAGGTCTCGATGACGTCGGGGTAGGTCGGGGTGGGTGAGTGGTAGTACTGGCGGTCGGCGTCAAACGTCGTCGGCTTCAGGGCGAAGTCGGCCTGGAAGGTGGCGCCGTGCGCGACCAGACGGGTGTTGCCGCCGATCACCAGGGGACGTTTCAGGACATGGGTCCGTTGCTTGGCCACCACGATCCGTCGTCCCGAGTCGTCGAGCTCGAGGTGGTCGTCGGCGGCCGCCGCAGCATTGAGCTGGGTCCGCAGCAGTCGGACATGGGCCTCCTCCTCACGCACCTCGGGGTTCGGCTCGTCAGCCGCCTTCGGGGCGGCGACGGCACGGCCGCCGACCCCGGTCGCTGCGGCAGCTCCGCCGGCCACGCCGGAGAGCAGCAGCGCCCTCCGGCTGGTGTGTGCGACATCGGTCATGGCCTTCGCCTTTCGTCAGGAACGGTAGCGGTCCAGGGCAGCGCGCTGGATCTCGAGGTAGCGCTCGAGTCCGGCCCGGTCGAGCTGGGACAGGTAGGTGTCCCAGTCCTGCACCGACATCTGTCCGGCGATCACCTTGTCACGCGTTTCGGTGACGAGCTTGGTGATGTCGACCTCGAGTGCGCTGAGCTCGGGCGCTTCCTCCGGGCTGTAGGTGAACTTGGGCCAGACCTCGTCGATCCGGTGGGGAGCGACCTTCGTGGTGCCCTGGCGCGCCTGCTCACTGGCCTCGGCGCCCTTGAAGTACTCCTCCTTCAACAGGCCTGGGTAGCGGCCACCCGCATAGGTGACGTAGGGCCGACGGGCGTCGGCCTCGCTGAGGCCGTCGGGGTTGTCGGTGATCACCGGGAGGAACTCGAAGCTGCCGTCCGCCTTCTCCTCGTACGACTCACCCTCGATGCCCATGAAGAACAGTCGAGCGCCTTCGTCGCTGTAGAAGTAGTCCATCCAGCGGGCGGTCTCGATCGGGTGCTCGGAGGCATCGGTGATCACGAACTGGCCGATGCTGGTCAACGGCGTCCCCACGGCGTTCCAGCTCGGGACCGGGTCCGAGGCGTTGCGCTTCAGCGGGGGCAGGGCGACATAGTTCTCGCCCTCCTTGCCGAAGTAGTTCTCGGGGGTCTGGGCGGCCACCGCACCGAACACACCCTCGGCGCCGCGGGTGCGGAACTTGGTGTCGTCGTTGGAGAACAGGTCCTCCTGGATCAGGCCCTCGGCGTAGAGGTGGCTCATCCACTCGAGGAAGTCGCGGTAGCCGTCGCTGGCCGGCCAGAAACGCAACTGGTCCTGCTCGTCGGCGTCGAGGTTGCCGGCGGCCACGCCACGGTTGCCGATGCCGAAGGTGCCACGGAACATGTAGAACAGTGCGTCACCCGCGCCCACCGACGAGGCGCCGATCTCATCGGCCTTGCCGTTGCCGTTCGGGTCCTGGGTCACGACGGCCTTCAGATAGGCCTCGAACTCGTCGATGGTCTCCGGGACGTCCATGCCGAACTTGTCCAGCCAGTCCTGACGGACCCACAACTTCTGCTGCATCATCAACGAGTCGAAGTCCGCGTCGTAGATGGTGGGCAGCGAGTAGATGTTGCCGTCCGGGAAGGTCATGCCACGACGGATCTCCGGGTTCTCATCCATCACCGCCTTGAGGTTGGGCATGTAGTTGTCGATCAGGTCGTTGAGCGCGAGGAAGGTGCCCTGGTCGCCGTACCTGGCGACGTCAACCGCCGACAGGTTGGCCCGGTGCAGCACCTCCGGGTAGTCACCGCTGGCCAGCGCGAGGTTCACCTTCTCGCTCCCGCTCTCCCAGGGGATCAGGCCCCAGTCCACGTGGACATTGCTGAGCTCCTCCATCCGCTTCATCGAGGCCACGGTGTTCCAGTCCTCGGCGGTGCCGGCGTAGCGCGGCGTCATCATGGAGATCGTGATCTTGTCCTTCACGATCGGCATGCCGGTCGGGTTGATGTTCGGATCCGGGTCGTTGATCCGGTCCTGGGTCGGGTCGGAGCCTCCGCCGCAGGCAGTGATCACGGCCAACACCACGGCGGCGATGAGCAGTTGTAGTGTCCTTCGAGCCGGGTTCTTGGCCACGGTGGCTTCCATCAAGATCTCCTTGGCAGAGGGGTGCCGGTCCGTTGGGAGACCGGGCCCAGATCGTGCAGCGACGCACTTATGTGAGTCGGTAACGTAATCTACGAGTGGTCAGCGAGAGGGGTCAAGGGGTGATGTGTGAATGAGTGACAGAAATCCGGCCGACTTCACGATGGTCCGTCGGCACAACGCACGCCACGTCCTGATGGCCCTGCGCGGATCAGCGTCGGTGACGTTGAGCGAACTCGCCCGCTCCACCGGGCTGTCCAGACGGACCACCGGCGGTGTGCTGGACGACCTGGTCGAACGTGGCCTGGCTGAGGAGCTGGCGCCCAGTCCCGGGTCGTCCGGTCGCCCGGCCAAGCGGTACCGCTTCCGCGGCGACGCTGGTCGGGTGGTGGGGATCGCGATCGCCCCGGACCATCTGGTCGCCACCGTCGTGGACCTGGACGGGGTCGTGCTCCGCACCGAACGGCAGCGGCTCGACCCCGAGACGCCGGCCCCGGAACGGCTCCGGGCCATCGAGGCCCTGGCCAAGC
>DVLP01000347.1 GCA_018715445.1 Candidatus Avipropionibacterium avicola
CGGCGACCGGCAGGTTGACGAAGATCATGTCGTGCATCGGAAGGTTCCTCCTTCAGCGCCCGACTCTCGGGCGCCGTCACTGGTGTTGACGACGCCCGAGCACGGAACTGATCGGTCAGCCGGAGAACTTCCGTACGACCCCGTCGGTCCTCAGTCGTTGTTGAGGTCCTTGGCCTTCGAGGCCACCGAGTCGACGATCCCGTCGACCTTGTCCGGGGTGTGCTCCTTGACCGCCCCGGCGGCGGAGTCGATCCGCTCGTCGGTGGCAGCGTCCTTCGCCTTGTTGATCAGGTCGTTCCGCGTTTCCTCCGAAGACAGTGCTTCCTTGGCCTTGCCGATCATGTCGCCGATGCCCATGGGACTCTCCTTCTGCCGACCGACCATCGGTCGTGGGGATGACGCTAATGACCTCGCAGGTCGCCGGGAAGACCCGATCCACCCGTGGGACGATGGGCCTGTGCAACTGGTGCTGCAGGTGAGGGGTCCGCTGCTGCCGATCGAGGACCTGGTCGAGGCGATCCCGATCGTGCTGGACCGGCTCCGGGCGGTCCCGTTCGACTCCGACGGTACGGCGGTGCTCGAGGGTACGCGGGCCGATCGGCTCCAGCTGATCGACGGTCGGGCCGGCAGGCTCGGTGCGGCCTACCTGATCCGCGATGCGGCGGCGGTCGGGCCGCACAATGAGCAGATGGCGAACCTGGCGGTCGTGCTCGCGGCTGATGATCGGGAACGGACGGCAGTCGAGGCCCACGCCACCGGCGACGGCGCCCCGGTCGCGGTGAGCCTCGAGCTGACCAACCCGAGGCACCCGGCACGGATCCACGCCGTGGCCTCGATGCAGCTGGTGGAGCTCCCCAAGATCCTGGGTCCCCGCTTCGAGATGACGGCCGACCTCGATCTGGTCGAGGTGCACGCCAACCCCGAACCCCAGCTCCACTTCACCGTCGACAGTCGCTGGTTCGGTGGCCGGGGCACCGTCCACGTACGCCCGCTGCCCGATCCCGGCTACGAGGTGACGATCGATGTCAGGCCTCGCGGCCTGGCACGGCTGATGGGACCGTTCTGGCCGCTCATCCGCCAGCGGATGGTCGACGCAGCCGAGCAGAGTTACGGAGACTTCCTCAACGAGTCCGCCGAGGAGCTTCGCGACTGCACCGGTCCGTACGAGATCGCCGACCACGTCTGGGACGGGATCGTCAGGGACCTGACCACTGACGGTTGATCAGTCGCGGGCAAGCCAGGCCATGGCCGCGGCGACCAGGGCCCGTACTCCGGTGTCGAGGGTGGGCTGGATCACTGGTGCGAAGTGCGGCGAGTGGTTGGTGGGGATGTCCTGGGAGACGCGGCCGGCGGCCTCGGCCGTACGGTACTGCTCGGGGTCGATGCCACCGATCCCCCAGTAGGTGTACGGGATCGCGAGCGCAGTGGGCAGGTCGCTGAAGTCCTCACTGGCCGACTGCAGGTCCAGCTCACCGGCGTCGTCACCGAAGGTGTCGGCGAAGGCCGAGACGACCCGCTCGGTGACGTCGGGGTCGTTGACCGTCGGCGGGAACTCGTCGTACGGCTCGAACTCGGGGTCCTTCTCGGAGCCGGCCGCCTGGCACTCGGCGATCACGATGCGACGGATCGCGGCCAGCACAGTGGCCCTGGTCTGCTCGTCGTAGGTCCGGACGTTGACCTCCAGCACCGCGTGGTCACCGATCACATTGCTCTTGGACCCGGCCCGGATGCTGCCGACGGTCAGCACCGCCGGCACCGTCGGGGCGATCTCGCGCGACACCACGGTCTGCAGATGGATGACGATCATCGCGGCCAGCACGACCGGGTCGACCGCGGCCTGGGGCATCGAGCCGTGGGCGCCGCGGCCGTGGACGGTGATGCGCAGGCTGTCGGCGGCCGAGAGCACCGCGCCCGAACGGGTCCGGACCTGGCCTGAGGGGAAGGCCAACACGTGCTGGGCCAGGGCGACGTCGACCGGGCCCACCAGCTCGGCCAGCCCGTCGTCGACCATGGTCCGCGCGCCGTCACCGGCCTCCTCCGCGGGCTGGAAGATCGCCACCAACGTGCCCCGCCAGGCCTGCCGGGCGCCGGCCAGCAGGGTGGCCGCCCCCACCAGGCTGGTGACGTGGACGTCGTGGCCGCAGGCATGCATCACCGGTGTCTCGGTGCCGTCGATCGACACGGTGACCCGGCTGGCGTGCTCGAGGCCGGTCTCCTCCCGTACCGGCAGGGCATCCATGTCGGCGCGCAGCAGCACCGCCGGTCCTTCTCCGTTGCGGAGCAGTCCGACGACGCCGGTGCCGCCGATCCCGGTGTGCACCTCGAAGCCGAGGTCGGAGAGTCGGTCCGCCACCAGGTCTGCCGTCTCGTGCTCGGCATGGGAGAGCTCGGGATGGGCGTGGAGGTGGCGGTAGAGGTCTTCGAGGTCGGCCCGCAGGTCGTCCAGCCCGGCCAGGACCGTCTCGGTGGCCGTCGTCATCGTCGGTCTCCTTGCGTGGGGTCGTCAGGGGTGTCGTCGCTCCCGGTGGCCGAGGGTCGGCGACGCAGCAGGTGGCGCCACA
>DVLP01000037.1 GCA_018715445.1 Candidatus Avipropionibacterium avicola
TCGAGCTGGTCGTGGTCAACGGGACACCCGTGGTCCGCGACGGCGTGCAGAGCGATGCCCGACCCGGACGGGTGTTGCGTCACCGAAAGGACGAGACATGACCGAGGTGTACCGACGGCTGGGCGTGCCCCCCCTGGTCAACGCCGCCGGGCGCTACACGAAGTTCGGCGGGTCGGTGATGGCCCCGGAGGTGGTGGCCGCCATGACCGAGGCCGCTCGCACCCATGTCGACCTGGAACTGCTCCAGCAGCGGGTCGGCGAGCGCCTTGCCGAGCTCACCCACAACGAGGCCGCCTTCGTCACCACCGGTGCGGCGGCCGGGATCGTGCTCGCGCTGATGGCCTGTGCCACCGGTGCCGACGAGACGGCCGTACGACGGATGACCGAGGGACGCCAGCGGCGCGGTCAGGTGATCGTGCAGCGGTCCCAGGCGATCCCGTACCTGCCCGCGATCCGCCTCGCCGGGATGGAGGTCGTCGAGGTCGGCCACATGTTCGGAAGCGACGCCCACGACATCAGCGCCGCAGTCACCGAGGACACCGTCGCGATCCTGCACGTCGCCGGATGGAACGTCGCCCGCGGCAGCATGGGGTTGAGCGACCTGGTTGCCGTGGCCGGCGAGCACGAGCTGCCGGTGCTGGTCGATGCGGCCGCCCAGTTGCCGCCGGTGGAGAACATGTGGGAGCTGACCGGCGCCGGCGCGGTCGCCGCGGTCTTCAGTGGGGGCAAGGACCTCGAGGGGCCCCAGGCCAGTGGCCTGGTCGTGGGCCGGTCCACCCTGGTCGAGGCGATCCGGCTGCACAGTGCCCCACGCCAGCGACTGGCCCGCGCCCTGAAGACCGGCAAGGAGGAGATGGTCGGTCTGCTGGCCGCCGTCGAGCGCTACGTCCACCTCGACCACGACCGGCGACGCCGCGACTGGGACCGGCTGCTCGCCGAGTGGTCCGACGGCCTTGCCGTCGTCGCTGACCGGGTCAGCACCGCCCGCGACGAGCGCAACGAGGCCGGTCAGCCGTTGCCCCGGCTGCTGGTGTCCTGGCAGGACGGCCCCCGGGCCGCCGAGCTGGTGGCGTCGTTGTTGGCGGGGGAGCGACCGCTCGCTGTGGCGCCGGTGGCCGAGCGCACGATCGGGCTGACCCCGGAGTGCGTGGTCGGTGACGAGGCCACGCAGGTGGTCGAGCTGTTGGTCGCCGAGCTCAGTCGGGCCATCCCGGCCAGAGGCGAGGAGCAGCCCCGGAGCTGACCGCGATCCGGGCCCCGGTCAGCAGCCACCCCACCGCCCGGCGGCGATCGGCGCCGCGGCAGGCCGCCACCCAGGCCCCCGTGAACGGCAGCAGGGCCGACTCCATCCGCGCCACCAGGTCGCGGGCCGCGCCCACGCTGTCGGCGGCATCGCCGGTCTCGTACTCCGGCTCGGCGGCCGGCACGCTCGCGCCCCGGTCACGCAACAGCTCGGCCACCTGGTCACGGACCACCCGGTGCTGCTCCAGTCGCGCCACCCAGGACTGGCCGTCCTGGGCCGGGACCGGGGCCAGAGCCACCTGGTAGCCGAAGACGATCGCGTGGACCTGGGTGAGCAGTGCCTGTGCGGCGGCGACCTCGGTGAGCGGTTGGTACGGCCCGTGCTCGGGTTCCTCGCCGGGCAGCTCGACCCGGTCCTCGGCCGCCACCACGACTCGGCTCTGGGTCGCGGCCGCTGCCAGCGACGCCCAGAACAGGGACTCCGCCCCGGACAGCGCGACCGCGCGGTCGCGGTGGCCCGACGCGGCCCGCGACAGCGCCCGATCGGCACCCTTGCGGGCGGCAGCACCGGAGGTGGGGGAGGCCACCGTCGGCAGTGGGGGCAGGCTCGGGGCGGCCGAACCGGTCGGCGCGCTCGGACGGGTCTCAGGTGCCTCGGCCAGCAACGCCTCGCTGCGACGTCGATGGGCCCGCTCGCACCAGGCGAGGTTGGCCCGCTCGGCCTTCGACCGGTCGGCCCCGGCCAGCGCGTCGAGCCGGGCCAGCACCGCCAGCTCGGCCGCCAGACCCTCGTCGCGTCCGGAGAGCGGCGGGGGTGCCGTGCTGCTCGGGGCCGCCGCCCGGGTGGGCGCCGTCGACGCGGGAGTGATGGTGGGCTCGCTCATCCGACACGCCACCAAGGACACCGCAGCGGCTCCGCCGATCGCCAGCCCACCCAGCAACCGTCGACGTGAGCAGGCACGATCAGCGGAGGGACGATCAGGGGAGGAGGGCGGCACGACCACGGAACAGACCGTACGTCATCACAACCGCTAGGCTGGTCCATCAGCACGGACCACAACACGAATCATCACAATCGGATCGAGGACACGCAGACCATGGACGCCAATCGGATCAGCACGGTACTGGAACCGGTGCTCGCCGCCCACGATCTGGAGTTGGAGACGATCGAGATCCAGCCGGCCGGCCGCCGGACCCTGGTGCGGGTGGTCGTCGACGGCGACGGGCCCGAGGGGCACGGACCCGGACTCGACGACATCGCCGAGGCCACCCAGTCGGTGTCGGCCGCGCTCGACGAGTCCGACGTGACCGGCACCGGCCCCTACACCCTGGAGGTCTCCTCCCGCGGTGTCTCGCGCCCCCT
>DVLP01000348.1 GCA_018715445.1 Candidatus Avipropionibacterium avicola
ACCCCGGTGGTCGACGATGCCTATGACTGGGGTCGGATCGCGGCGGCCAACGCGCTCTCGGACATTTACGCGATGGGCGGCACCCCGGTGATGGCGATCAACCTGGTCGCGTGGCCGCGTGAGGCGCTGCCGACCGAGCTGGTGCGCGAGGTGCTGCGCGGCGGGCTGGAGGTCGCTGCTCAGGCCGGGTGCCCGGTCATCGGCGGGCACAGCATCGACGGTCCCGAGCCGGTCTATGGCATGGCGGTCACCGGCACGGCCGACCCCGACCGGATGCTCCGCAATGACGCCGCCGAGCCGGGACTGCCGATCAGCCTGACCAAGCCGCTGGGTGTCGGCATCCTCAACAACCGGCACAAGGCCACTGGTGAGGTGAGCGCCGAGGCGGTGGCGAGCATGACCGCCCTCAACAGGGACGCCTCCGCCGCAGCCCTGGCTGCCGGGATCCGGGCTGCGACGGACGTCACCGGCTTCGGCCTGTTGGGGCACCTGTTCAAGATGTGCCGGGCCTCCGGCGTCGCCGCCCGGGTCGATGCCGCCGCGGTGCCGTATGTCGCGGGGTCCCGTGAGGCGCTCGCCGCCGGTCACGTGCCGGGCGGGTCCCGACGCAACCTGGACTGGGTGCGGCCCCACCTGGCCGTGGGCTCCGGCATCGACGAGGACGAGCTGATCCTGCTCGCCGACGCCCAGACTTCCGGCGGGCTGCTCGTCGTCGGGGAGATCCCGGGCGCGCCAGTGGTCGGGGAGACGGTGGCGGCTGGAAGCCTGGATGACCAGTACCGAATATTGGTAGAGTGATGTATGGCTCAGAACACCTCCATCAGCTTGGACGAGCACTTCGCGGACTTCCTCACGCAGCAGGTGTCCTCGGGGCGTTATCGGTCGGCGAGCGAAGTCGTTCGCGCCGGCCTCCGGCTTCTCGAGGATCGCGAGTCGCAACTGGCTGCCCTGCGGGCGGCTCTGATTGCCGGTGAGGAGAGCGGCCCGCCGGAGCCGTTTGACTTCGATGCCTTCCTCGCGGCCAAGAAGTCCTGACCTGTGGCGAGTTTTCGACTCACTCCCGCCGCGCAGCGTGACCTCTCGCACATCTGGGACTACACGAAGGAGCACTGGGACGCCCATCAGGCCGAAACGTACATCGGCGAGATCAGGTCAGCGATCGAGCGAATCGCGGACGACCCTGGTCGCGGTCGAACGTGCGGGGACATCCGCGAGAACTATCGTCGCTACAGGATCGGTAGTCACGCGGTGTTCTATGTTGCTGCCGGCGACGGCGTCGATGTCATCCGCATCCTGCACCAGCGGATGGACCCGACCCGACACTTGTGATCCGTGGGTTGGGTCAGCCGAACGGCTGTCAGTTGATGATCTCGGCCCGCTGGTCGGCGCGGATCGCGTCTAGTCGCTCGCGGCACCTCGCTCACCGTGCCTCCGTGGTCCGCTCAGCGCACCGTGACGATGCTGTCGTCGACCACGCCCTGGTCCTGGCGCTCGCGGACGCGCCGCTTCTGCGGGCCGACCGTGAACTTCGGGTCCTTCGCCGAGTCGATCCCGGCCTCCACCATGCCGAACCGGGTCAGCGCCGAGGCAGCGGCCAGCGCCAACCCGGAGGCGACCGTGAGTTTGCGGCTGCGACCGGCGAGCAGGGTGCCCAGTCCGCCGGCGACGGTGAGGATCTTGGCGAGTCGCAGCTTGGCGCCGCTGGGTCCGGTGCGCACCGGCTCGTCGATCTCGAGTTCGGTGAGGTGCTCCTCGAGGCGGTGCATGGCGATCAGGTCGGTGGCCACCCCGATCAGTGCGAAGCGACGGGCAGGGCCGGTCTGCGCGACCGGGGTCAGCACCAGCTGGAGGCCGGCGGAGGCGAGCGCGGCGGACCCGACGAAGACGAACGGCAACTCCCGTCGGGCTTCGAACCAGACGGGGGCCACGGTGTCGGACAACAGGACTGCGGTGTAGGCCGCTAGCGGCGGCGCGAAGAAGGCCTGGCCCGCGCTCGCGGGTGCGTCGACCGCGTGGAGCACCCGGGTCAGGGTGCCGATCACCCCACGCTCGGGCAGGGGCAGCAGCCTCGCCACCTCGGACGCGGTGGTCACCCCGGCGAAGGCGGCGTAGCCCGACAGGATCCAGGTGCCGACCGACATGGGGGAGGTGAGCTTGACCGTGCGCATCATGTTGAGGAAACGCTCGGGGCGGCCCAGGTCGGCCACCAGGAAGGCGCCACTGAGCGCCACACTTGTCATCGCGGTGAGCCGGCTGTTGCGGCGCAGCAGTTCGCGACCGGTGGCGGCCGCGCCGGCGGCGAGGAGGCCGGACCCTGCGGCCACGCCGCCGACGAAGAGATAGGCGGGGATCTTGTAGTCCCACGGAACGGGCTTGATGATGCCGCGCCCGTAATAGCTGGAGAACTCCGCGTCCGGGACGGCCGGGGCCTCGCGGGTGCCACCACCATCGCGGTTGAGCCAGTTCCGGCGCGGTCGGCCGGTGCCGCCGGGCGCCGCGCCCGTCACGGCCCCACGCACGGAACTGCGTCGGCGCCGTCGGCCCCCCTCGTCGGGCGGCCGATAACTGTCGAACGACGACGTCGTCATGCCCGGCGCCCCAGGAAGGCGGCGGCAGCAGCGGCCAGCAGTCCGGTGCCCGCCCACCCGGCCAGGCGGAACATCTCGGGCAGCTTCGAGGTGGCGCACACCGGATCCGGTGGCAGGCCATAGACCTCCGGCTCGTCCAACAACAGGAAGACCGACCCGGTGCCGCCCACGCCGTCCTGGTCGTTGGCGCCGTAGAGCCGGGCCTCGGTGAAGCCCTGCTCGTGCAGTTGGGTGACCCGCTGCCGGGCCGAGGCCACCATCTCCTCGTGCGGCCCGAACTGGATCGAGGTGGTCGGGCAGGTCTGGGCGCAGGCCGGCGTCTGGTCGTGCTGCAGCCGGTCATAGCAGAGCGTGCACTTCTGGGCGACACCGACGTTCGGCACGTGGCCGTCGCCGCGCACGGACACGGCTGCGTCGGTGCGCCGCTCGATGACCCCGAACGGGCAGGCGCCGACGCAATAGCCGCAGCCGTTGCAGATGTCCGCCTGCACGACGACGGTGCCGTGTTCGCTGCGGAACAGCGCTCCGGTCGGGCAGACGTCGAGGCAGCCGGCGTGGGTGCAGTGCTTGCACACGTCGGAGGACATCAGCCACCGGAACTCCGGCAGCGGTCCGACCATCGGCGCCCCGTCGACCGTCGTGCCGAGGCCGCCCCCGGCAGACAGCGGGTCGTTGCCGTTCTCGACGGCGTCCTTCTCGGCCAACAGGTCGCCGAGGGACGGACCGCCGTGCTCCGGTGGCGCCGGCAGCGTGCCGTAGCCGGCTGGCACACTCCGGGAGGAGGGCTCAGGCGAGGTGGAGGGAGAGCCGACGGTCGGCATACCGAGGTCGACCAACCGGCGACCCGACTCCCGGGCCGCGCGGATTCGGTCTTGACTCTGCTCCACGAAGGCGATGTGGCGCCACGTGCTGGCACCCAGGTCGCCGGTGTTGTCATAGGAATGGCCAGAGAGGTCGAGGTCGCCGTCCATCGGCAGGGCATTCCACTCCTTGCACGCCACCTCACAGGCCTTGCAGCCGATGCAGATCGAGGTGTCGGTGAAGAAGCCCTTGCGGTCGGGCGCATCCTGCCATCCGGCATCGGTGGCCGGGTCGGTGCGTCCGCTGAGCTGGCGGGCCAGATAGCCCATCAGCGCTCTCCTTCCGTCAGGCGTGCGTTGCCGGTCTCGGTCGTTGTGCCAGAACGAGACTGATAGTCCGCGACCAGCCGCAGCAGATCCTCACCACGGGGTCGGCGACCGGGCTGGATGTCACACGATCCCACCTTGGACTCCTGGATCTGCACGTTGGGGTCCAGCACGATGCCGAGCAGGTCGTTGGCGCCGTCGCCCTCGACCACCGCGTCGCCGCCCACGCCCCAGTGATAGGGCAACCCGATCTGGTGGACGGTGTGGCCCTTGATCGTCAGTGGGGTCATCCGCTCCGTGACCAGCACCCGGGCCTCGATCGCGCTGCGCGGGGAGATGATCGTGGCCCACTCGCCGTTGACCAGGTCGCGCTCTGCGGCGAGCTCGGGGGAGACCTCGCAGAACATCTCCGGTTGCAGCTCGGAGAGATAGGGAAGCCAGCGGCTCATGCCACCGGCCGTGTGGTGCTCGGTGAGGCGGTAGGTCGTGAAGACGTAGGGATAGACGTCCGCCCCGGGGGCATCACCGGAGGGACTCCACAGGTTGTCCTTGCGCGGATAGATGAGTCGTGCCGGGTTGCTCTGCTGGGTGTAGAGCGGGTTGGTGACCGGTGACTCCTGTGCCTCGTAGTGCGTGGGCAGCGGACCGTCCACCATCCCCTGGGGTGCGAACAGCCAGCCCTTGCCGTCGGACTGCATGATGAACGGGTCGTCGCCGGCGATGGCCGCTGGGCCGCCGACGTCGGGGTCCGGTCGGAAGGTAGGGTCACGGTCGACCGGGAAGTCGGGGACGTCCTTGCCGGTCCACCGACGGCTCTCCTCGTCCCACCACACATAGGCCTTGCGATCGCTCCAGGGCTTGCCCTCCGGGTCGGCGGACGCACGGTTGTAGAGGATGCGCCGGTTCAGCGGCCACGCCCAGCCCCACTCGTGGGCGACCTCGTCCTGCTCCCGGCGCGGCACTCTGTTGGCCGAGCGGTTCACCCCGCCGGCGAAGACCCCGGTGTAGATCCAGCAGCCGCCCGACGTCGAGCCGTCAGCCTTCATCTCGGTGAAGGTGTCGAGCAGTTGGCCGGCCCGCTCGCCGGTCAGGTGATAACCGTTGATCTCGCGCAGCACCGCCTCTCCGTCGACCTCCCCGTGCTCGTCCTGCGGATAGTCCCAGGTCAGGTCGAGCAGGGGACGGTCTCGCTCGTCGGTCGAACCGGCCAGACGCTGCCGTATGCGCAGGCCCAGGTCGTAGAAGAAGTCCAGCTCGCTCTGGGCATCGTTGGGCGGACGGACCGCCTGGTGGCGCCACTGCAGCATCCGCTGGGTCTGGGTGAACGTGCCGGCCTTCTCCACGTGGTTGGCGGCCGGGAAGAAGAACACCTCGGTGTCGATGTCCTCGGTGCGCAGTTCGCCCGTGGCGATCTCGGGGGAGTCCTTCCAG
The DNA here is from genome assembly GCA_018715445.1 of Candidatus Avipropionibacterium avicola. GTDB lineage: Bacteria > Actinomycetota > Actinomycetes > Propionibacteriales > Propionibacteriaceae > Avipropionibacterium > Avipropionibacterium avicola. The sequence goes on from DVLP01000348.1 coordinate 5,147, forward strand.
AAGGTCGCCGACTCGATGAGCTGGAAGTCACGGACCACGACCCACTTCAGGTGGGTCATCG
>DVLP01000349.1 GCA_018715445.1 Candidatus Avipropionibacterium avicola
GGAGGTCCACCATGTGACGTCGGGGTGAACAGTGGACGACGTTCCCGGGACGACGTTCCGGGAGGGGCAGGCCCCCCGGTCCGTCGAAGTGCCGGGGCGTAGCGTGGACCGGGTGTTGTTGGCCGAGGTGGCGCAGGTGTCGGTACGGGTCGGTGCGACCCGGTCCCGGCTGGCCAAACGTGAGGCGCTGGCCGAGCTGATCCGGCGCTGCGAACCCGAGGACGTCGCGGTCGTGGTGACCTACTTGGCCGGCGAGCTGCGCCAACGCCGTACCGGGATCGGACGGGCCTCGTTGGCCGATCTGCCCGAGCCGGCGAGCACCGCCACCCTCGAGGTGGGCGAGGTGGACGCCGAGCTGGAACGGGTCGCGGCCCTGGCCGGTCCCGGATCGGCAGACCTACGTCGGGCCGCCACGGTGGCGCTGTTCGCCCGGGCCACCGCTGCGGAACAACGGTTGCTGCGCGGGTTGTTGTCCGGCGAGGTCCGCCAAGGGGCGCTGGATGCCGCGATCGTCGAAGCGGTCGCGTTGGCCAGTGACGTGCCGGTCGCGGCGATGCGGCGTGCCGTGATGCTGCGCGGCTCGACCGCCGCGGTCGCCGAGATCGCGCTGCGCGAGGGTGCCACCGGAGTCGCTGCCGTGACCGCCGTGGTGGGTCAGCCGGTCGGACCCATGCTCGCCTCGTCGGCGCCCGACGTCGCCGCGGCCCTCGCCAGGATCGACGGCCCTGCTTGCGTCGATGCGAAGCTGGACGGGATCAGGATCCAGGCCCATCGCTGGGTCGACGATCACGGAGAGGTCCGGGTCAGGTTGTTCACCCGCAGCCTGGACGACATCACCGACCGGTTGGGCGACATTGCCGATCTGGTGAGAGGTCTCGAGGGGGAACTGATCCTGGACGGCGAGGTGCTGGCCACCGACGCCCGGGGGACACCGCAGCCCTTCCAGGACACCGCCTCACGGGCGGCCCGACACAGTGTTGAGGGGAACAGTGGCGAGGAGACGGCCGAGCCCAGTCTGCACGTGGCCTTCTTCGACCTGTTGTGGGTCGACGGGCACTCCGTGGTTGACGAGCCGCTGCGGGCACGGTTGACGCGGCTGGACGAGGTGGTGCCTGCGCAGAACCGGATCCGACGACTCGTCGGCGACGACCCGGAGCAGGCCCAGCAGTTCTTCGACGAGACGGTGGCCGCCGGGTTGGAGGGTGTGGTGGTCAAGTCGATGGAGGCCGGCTACGAAGCCGGACGTCGCGGTGCCGGGTGGGTGAAGGTGAAGCCACGTCACACCCTGGACCTGGTGGTGCTGGCGGTGGAGCAGGGAAGTGGCCGGCGTCGCGGCTGGCTGTCGAACATCCATCTGGGCGCCCGCGATCCGCAGACCGGTGGGTTCGTGATGGTCGGCAAGACCTTCAAGGGGATGACCGACGAGATGCTGGCCTGGCAGACCGAACGGTTCGGCGAACTGGCCGCGGACCGGTCGGCGGTCGAGCGGGGGGACTGGGTGGTCGGGCTGCGGCCGGTCCAGGTCGTCGAGATTGCCGTCGACGGCATCCAACGCTCCCGCCGCTATCCCGGTGGTGTCGCGCTGCGCTTCGCCCGCGTGCTGCGCTACCGCGACGACAAGTCCGCCGACGAGGCCGACACCATCGACTCCGTCCGTACCCTCGGCGATCCGCCCTCCTGAGACGATCCACGCCCCCTCTGCTTCTTCACGGCCGCTGCAGCGGCGGTGGATCGGCAGAGAGGGCGTGGATCGTGACCAGGAGTGGGTGCCTACTTGCTCGTGCCCTGGGACACCGAGCCCTGCAGCTGACGCTGGAACAGGACGTAGATCACCAGCACCGGCAGCACCACGATGACGATCGCGGCGAACAGGGCGCCATAGTCGATCTCGTAGTTCGCAGCACCGGCGATCGCGGCCATCACCTGCGGGAGCACGTAGTTCTCCGGCTTGGGGTTCAGCGCGATCGGCAGGATGAACTGGTTCCACAGTCCGAGGAAGTTGAAGATCGCGATGGCGGCCATCCCAGGCTTGGCCATCGGCAACATCACCTGGAAGAAGGTCGTCCACTCCCCGGCCCCGTCGATCGCTGCTGCCTCGGCGATCTCCTGGGGCAACGCCTGGAAGAACGAGTACAGGAAGAAGACGGTGAACGGCAGGGCGAAGGCCACATAGGTCAGTGACAGCCCCGGCAAGGTGCCCAACAGCCCGAAGTTCTGCAGGATGAAGAACAGCGGGACCACGGCCAGAAAGATCGGGAAGGTCAGACCGGCCATCATCAGGTAGTAGATCGCCCGTCGGAACGGGAACCGGAACCGGGCCAGGACGTAGGCGCACATCGCACCCAGCAACATGACCAGGACCAGTGCCGATCCGACCACCACGATCGAGTTGAACATGGCCCGGCCGATGCCGCTGTTGTTCCAGGTGCGGACGTAGTTGTCCCACTGCGGGGTCTCCGGCAGCGCGAATGGCGAGGCAAAGATCTCGCTGCTGGTCTTGAAGGAGGCCAACAGCGTGTACACGAACGGCAGGATCACCAGAGCGGACCAGATGATCAGCAGGATGTGACACACGACGGTGAAGACCGTGTCGCCTCCGTAGGTGCGCGCGGG
>DVLP01000038.1 GCA_018715445.1 Candidatus Avipropionibacterium avicola
CGGTCGCGAGTTGGCCGAGTGGGGCGTCGGCGAGTTCTGCAACGACCACCTGGTGCGGGTGCGTTCGCTGCGGAAGTGAGACGGCGTTCACGGTAGCGACAGGAAGTCCCGTAACCAGAGATCGACCTCGGCCATCGTCGCCCGGTCAACCAGCCCGATCACCCCGGTGATCCTGTCCCTGGTTACAGTCTGCGGCTGCTCCGTGAGGGCGAACGTCTCACGGTCGAGACGGAGATCCGACCCCCGGAGCCTGATATGGTTCGGCCATCCGCGGTCCGTCGTTGACGCAGGGACAATGATGGCCGGTGTGTCTGCGTTGCTCAGGTAAAGATCGCTGGCAACGACGAGCACCGGCCGATGCCCGGGCTGTTCCCGCCCCTTTGTCGGTGCCAGATCGGCCCACACCAGCATCCCCCGCTGCAGTTCAGTCACGGACAGCTCCATCATTCAGCGCAGTGTCCCACTCATGGAACTCGTCCCAGTAGGTATCGTCAGCCGTCGCGAAGGCACGACCGAAAGCTTCCATCCGCTTCCTCCTGTCGTACGCGCCAACCAGCCGCCCCAGAAATCCTGCAGCCGAGACTCCCTGTTCGCGCGCATGGTTGTTGATCCTGTCCCGGAGCTCCGTCGGAACCTTGATTGTGGTGGTCTTCGCCATCGAGGTCATGAGTTCGAGTATACGATTTCGTATACCTTGCCGACAGTCCCCTTTCACCGCTCTCCCGTGGGATTACTGCCGTGATCATCGACGCGGCGACTGCGGCGACCTTCTGATCTCCAGCCCTGTCGTCGTTCATACCTGAAGTTTCCTGGGCACCGCTTATGGCGGGAGGAGATCCGACGTAGCGTCATGAACACCGTCGGGATCAAGCGCTCCGGTGCAAAGATCACTGCGCACCTCGCCCGCGCCGAAGCACTCGTCTAACCGCTCCCGGTCCCCGGGACAAGACTGTGCCGCGGTCACCGCCACGGAACACGAGCGGCACAGCGCACAGAGACCGAGTTCTCGATCCCTTCAACCCACATTCCGTGCCGGTGGCCGCGGCACGGTCCCTTCCCACCTCCGGGGCTACCCGATAGGGTTGATAGTCAGCTTAGACCACTGAATCCCCAGAATAAGGGCTACATACCGGGGGTGAAATCTTGAAAATACCCATAGTCCAGCAGTTTTCAGACATCCCCATCTGCGTATATCACCCCATTACAGGTGTGCTCAATACATATCGATATCACTTCCTGACCCCTACTTCCCCTTCACGGACTTCAGCCCGGTGGTGATCACCACCGCCTGGTGTGTCATCGCCACCCGTCGTCCGAACGGCTCCATCGTCACCGATGTCGTCGGAGCTTCCTTCCACGCTGGTGTCCGACCCCGGTCCGTACAAGCCCGGTCCAGACACCCCGCTGACTAGTCTTCCGTTACGTTCCATGCTCTCCCACCACGTCGATCCGAGCGAGTCGACCTCCTCATCGGGATCGCGTGGGAGAACCCGGAGAATCGAAACAAACGAGCACGGATCGCGCGAACTCCGCAGCTCGCCGGATCTGTGCTCGGTTATTTCGATTTACCGGCCGCAGCTGGCAATGTCGGGCCGCGGCACGCCGAACCGGACATCGCCGCGGGTCAGCCGCCTCAGCGTGTCCGCGCCGGCGGCCAGTGGATCACCCGGTCGAGCGAATCCAGCACCGACTCGTGCATCGCCTCGGAGACGGTCGGATGGGGGAAGATGACCTCCGCCAGATCGTCAGCGGTGGCGTGCAGCGAGTGCGCCACCCCGAAGCCCTGCACCATCTCGGTAACCGCCGGTCCGACCAGGTGGGCGCCGAGGAGTTCCCCGGTGCCGGCGTCGAAGACGGTCTTCACGAAGCCCACGGGCTCACCGAGCGCGAGTGCCTTGCCGTTTCCGGCGAGGTCGAAACGCCCGACCCGAAGCTCCCGCCCGGTGTCCCGGGCCTGCTTCTCGGTCAGTCCGATGCTCGCGACCTGCGGCCGACTGTAGGTGCAGCCGGGCACGAGATTCCGGTCCAGCGGCTTCACACCGGATTCGCCGACAATGTGGTCGACGCACAACACCGCCTCATGACTGGCCTTGTGCGCCAGGCACGGCCCGCCGGCGAGGTCACCGATGGCGTACAGCCCGGCGACACCGGTCCTGCACCACTGGTCAGTTTTCACGAAGCCACGCTCCAGCTTCGCACCGAGCGATTCCAGGCCGAGGCCCTCAGAATTGGGGGTGACACCCGTGGCAACCAGGACACGCTCGGTGACCACTGAGTGGGATGCACCGTCGGAGGTGGTGAACGTCGTGGTCACACCGCCGGTCTCCTCGGACGGATCCGCGACGACCGACACGACGGTCACCGACGTCCGCACGTCGATCCCACGCGCCAGGAACTGCTTCGCCACGAACGCCGAGACCTCGGCGTCCTCGGCGGGCAGGATCCCCGGCAGCGACTCAACCAGGGTGACCTCGGTACCGAGGTCGCGGTAGAGACTGGCGAACTCGGCGCCGATCGCGCCGGACCCGATGATCAGCAACGAGGCCGGCAACGAGGAAGGACGCAGCGCCTCAGTCGAGGTCCACACACGGTCACCGTCCGGCTCCACGCCCGGGATCGAGCGGGGACGCGCCCCGGTGGCCAAGATGATGTGGTCTGAGTGCAGCTCGCGGAAACTCTTGGCGGCCTCCACCTTCACCCGGCCCTTCTGGGGCACCGTGGCATTGCCGACGATGATCTCCACACCATTGGCGTCCAGCAGACCACGGATGCCGGTGGTGAGCTGGTCGACGACCTGCCGACTGTGGTCCACCAGACCCGAGATGTCGAAAGACACCTCTCCGACGCTGAACCCCAGGGCACCGGCCGTGGCGATCTCGTGGGCCACGTCGGCACCGTGGAGCATCGCCTTGGTGGGGATGCAGCCCACGTTGGAGCACACGCCACCGAGCTCGCCGCGTTCCACGACCGCGACACGTAACCCGTGCTGGGCCGCCCGGATCGCAGCGACGTACCCGCCGGGCCCGGCGCCGACGACGATGAGGTCAAACCGGTCAGCCTGCTGTTGCAGAGGAGTTCTCGCGCGATTGTTCGTTGTCATCACGTCTCCCCTACACCAGCATCTGCGCGGGCTGCTCAAGGATCCCCTTGAGCTCGCCGACGAACGTCGCGGCCAGGGCACCGTCGATGACGCGGTGGTCGGCGGCGATACTCACGGTCATGACCGTGCGCGGCTCCACCGACCCGTCGTCGAGCACCACCGGCTTCTTCACCCCGGCACCGACGGCAAGGATCGCGGCCTGCGGCGGGTTGATGATCGCGTCGAAAGAGCTGACCCCGTACATCCCGAGATTCGAGACAGTGAAGGTGCCACCCTGGAACTCCTCGGGCTGCAGGTTGCCGGCCTTCGCTTTCATCGC
>DVLP01000350.1 GCA_018715445.1 Candidatus Avipropionibacterium avicola
GCGATGGTCCTTGTACTCCGTGCTGGCGTAGCGGGGCAGGACCGCCTGGGACAGGTTCGCCAGTCGTACGGCGGCCTGGGGGTCGAGCTCGGCGGCACATTCCACCCGAACCACCCCGACCCACGGGGCACCGTCGGCCGACGGCAACCGAAGGTACCAACTGAGCCGATCCCACGAGGTCCCCATGGCAAAGATCGGCGTCCGCTCACCGGCGCCGAGCCGGGCGATGACTGCATGCAACGCCGGTGGCAGATACGTCGTCCGGTGCGACTTGATGTAGCCGATGGTGTCGGCCAGCGAGGTCCGTCCCCGCAGCGGGCCGTCCACCACGACCAGGGAGTCCTCGACGTCGTGGTCGCGCAGGCCGTTGCGGGCCTCGGCCGCGGCGATGATCTCGAGATCGGTGAGGTGTTGCTGCAGGGCACCGGAGAGCAGCAGGGCGGGGTTCTCCTCGCCCCGGTCGCCGGTGTGGTGGGCCCGGTAGGTCCCGGCCGTGGTCGTCACGTCCTCGGCGCCGGCGACGGTGGTGAACAGCCCACGTCGGGTCAGCGCACTGAGCAGATGGGCCCCTCGCTGACAGCTGCACACGACACCCGAGCCGTACGAGGCGCACAGGCCCATCCCGGTCTGGGTGCCGAGCACCTCACCGGTGTCGGGGTCGAGCAGCGGCTCCTCGATCCACACCCGGGCATCGACCCGGCGGATGCCGTCGACGAACAGGATGGCGGCCGGCCGGGGGACCGCGGTGGCCGGGATCGGGGCCCAACGGGAGGCCGGGACCTCCACCTCCGGGTCGATCCGGGCCGTGGAGGACGCCGTCTCGGCAGCGTCGACGCTCGAGCCGTACGCCGGGTCCCAGGTGTCGACGTGGAACCTCACCATGCCTCCCGGGTGACCGAGGAGGTACGGCTGTCGCGCCGGACCTGGAAGCGGACCGGGACCCGTTCGGCGAGTGCCTGCACGTGGGTGACCACCCCGACCGTCCGGTCGCCGCTGGCGAGGTTCTCCAAGGTGGCGGCCACGGTGTCCAAGGACTCCGGGTCAAGCGTGCCGAAGCCTTCGTCGAGGAACATCGACTCCAGCCGGACCGCTCCGGCCATCCCGGCGAGCTGATCGGCCAGCGCCAGCGCGAGGGCGAGGCTGGCCTGGAAGGTCTCGCCGCCGGAGAGGGTCCGCACCGAGCGGACCGAGTCGGCGTCGCTGTGGTCCACGACCGCGAACTCGCCCTTGTCGTGGGTGAGGTCGAACTGGTCGTTGGAGAGGCGGCGCAGGGTCTCGGAGGCGGTGGCCACCAAGGAGTCCAGGGCCGTGTCGGCCAGCCACTGCGGGAACCGGTTGGAGCGCAGCATCTTGCGCAGCTCCTCGGCCACCTGCTGCTCCTGCTTCGCCGTGGCGATCTCGGCCTCGAGGTGGCTGCGGCGCTCGAGGCGTTCCTGCATCCGTGCCACCTCGGCCCGGGCACGCTCGGTGTGGACGGCCAGCAGTCGGGCGAGGTCCTCGTCGGCGGCGATGGCCTCCACCTCGATCACCGTGGCCACCCGGGCTCGCAGCTCGGCGGTGAGCCGGTCGGCCTCGGCCACTGCGGTGGCGAGGTCGTCGGCCAGTGTGGCGACCAGGTCGGCCACGGTGCTGCGCTGTGTCTCGGCCCAGGCGAGCAGGTCGTGCCAGGCCATGGGCAGGTCGTCGACCTCCAGGGGCGGGGGCCCGAGGACGGCGACACGGTCGCGTTGCTGGTTCAGCACGCTCCGGGCCTCGCGGATGGCTTCGGTGGCCTCGCCCAACTCCCGTTCGGCCTCCTGCTGGGCCTGTTCGGCCGCCGAGACCCGAACCTCGGCGTCGTCACGGGCCGTGGCCAGCTCGACGGCCCGGGCGAGCAGCCCGTCCAGGTCGGCGAACGGTGGCGCGGTCGTCAGCGAGTCGTTGAGGCCGGCGAACCGCTTCTGCAAGGCCTCGTGGTGCGCGAGGGCGCGTGCGTGGGAGCTGCCTGCCTCGGAGTCGACGGTCCGGGCCCGGTCCAGGGTCTCGTCGGCTGCGTGGTGCGCGGTCCGGGCTGCCGTGACGGCATCGGTCCGCTCCCGGTGGGCGGTGGCGGCGGCCTCGATCTGCTGGTCCAGCTCGTGGCGGCGGGTGGCGAGCCAGTCCGCGGCCCGGTCGGGTCGTTCCGGGAGGTCGGCGACGTCGTCGCGGAGCCGGGACCACTGGCTGTCGATCGCGTCGCCGAGATGCTGGATCCGCAGCTGGAGGGCCCGCAGGTCTGAATCGGCCCGGTTGGCCGCCTCCCGAGCCCGGGTCTCGTCGTCGCTGCTGCGTTCGAGATCGTCGCGCGCCCGGTCGAGGGCGGGGTCGGCGATCGGCGGCGGCAGGGTCGTCACCTGCTGGGTGCAGACCGGACAGGCGTGGCCGACCTCGAGGTGGGGGCGCAGCGCGGCGGCCTCGGCCTGTGCCCGGGCTCGGTCCATCTGCTGCTCGGCCTGCTCCCGCTGCTTCGCAGCTGCGGCGGCCAGCGTCCGCGCCTCGTCAAGTCGCTGCTCGTGGTCGGTGAGGTCGCGGTCGAGCTCAGCGCGCGTCTCGATCTGTCCGTCGAGATGGATGAGCTGGCGCTGGACCCGCTGCAGGTCGTCATGTCGGGCCTGCAGGGACTGCTGATGCTGCTGGGACTCGGCCTGATGCTCGAGGGCGAGCTGCAACTGTTCGTCGGCCGAGCGCTCCTGCTGCTTGGCGACCTCGAGGGCCGCGGAGGACTCGGTACGAGACTGGTCGCCGGCCGTCACCTGCTCGAGCGCTGCCGCCAGCTCCTCCTCGACCCGGGTCCGTTCCTGGTACAGCTCGCGCCACCGGGTCACCACGTCCCGGCTCGGCTCGGTGGCGCCGGCCCGTACCGCCTCCTGGTACTGCGTGCTGGCATCGCGGCGCTGCTGCTCGGCCCGGGTGCGGGCGGTCTCGGCGTCGCGGAGACGTCGGTGGAGGCCGGTCACGTCGTCGGGGATGCTGAGCCCGTCGAGCAGTCCCAGGTGTGCACGGGACTGACCGAGCTGACCCTCGAGCTCGGCCACGCCGGTCCGCGCCAAGGTGAGCGCAGGGGACCGGTCCGCCACCTCGGCCTCCACCTGCTCGAGGTCGTGCCGGCGGCCGGTGAGCCGCTTCACCTCGTCCGTGGTGGCGTCGCTGAGCTCGCCGACCTGTCCGGCCAGCAGGTCAACCGTGTGGCGTCGCGCCTCGGCCCGGGCGCCGGCGCGGCGACCGATGCCTTCGTACTGGTCGGCGCCGAGCAGCGCGAGCAGGATCTTCTGGCGATCGACCGCCGGTGCGGTCAGGAAGCGGGCGAACTGGCCCTGCGGCAGCACCACGCACTGGCAGAAGTTCTCATAGCTCAGCCCGAGCAGTGACTCGACGCACTCGCGCAACTCCTTGATCTCGCCGGCCAGCACCTCGCTGGTGTCGACATCGGCAGCGGTCGCGGTCGGATCGTGGAACCGGACCAGGCTGACATTGCGCTGCTGGGGGGTGGCCCCGACGCGTCGCACCTCACGGGCCACCTGGTAGCGCTCGCCAGCGACGTCGAAGACCAGGCTGACGGTGCAGCGGTTGGTCGTCGGGGCGAGCGCGTCGGCGATGGCGTCGCGTCGGCCCCACCGGGGCACGGTGCCGTACAGGGCGAAGACGATCGCGTCGAGCACCGTCGACTTGCCCGAACCGGTCGGGCCGACCAGGGCGAAGTAGTCGGCCTCGCCGAAGTCGAGGGTGGCCGGCTCCCGGAAGGAGGCGAAGCCGTGGAGGCTGAGCTGGACGGGGCGCATGGGTCCTCAGGTGGTCGTCTCGTCGAGGAGCTGGTCGAACAGCGCGTTCAGACGTGGATCGTCGACACCGTTCTCGGCGCAGTAGTCGGAGAACAGTTCGGCGGGGGAGCGCTGCGGGCGATCGACCGCGACGCCGGCCCGGGCCGCGGTGGCGGCGTGGTCGGGGTGGATCCGTACCTCGAGGGTGTGGGGCAATGCCTCGACGATCTCGTCGCGCAGACCGGCCCTGCCGGGCTCGGTGACCACGACGCGCAGCAGGTCATCGCCGTACCGGTCGGGATCGGCGATCAGCTCGGCCACGGTCCCGGTGACGGTCCGCAACCGTCGCCCGGAGGTGATCGGCAGGTCGGTGACCTTGGCCGGGACGCCCGGAGCGACCTCGACCAGGCAGACGCCCGGGGTGTAGTCCTGCTCGCCGAAGTCGACCGCGATCGGTGAGCCGCTGTAGTGGACGGGGCAGGCGGCCGGGATGTGTTGGCGCCGATGGAGGTGGCCCAGGGCGACGTAGTGGAGGTCCGTCCCGAAGATCGAGGCCGGGACGTGGTACTCGAAGATCGACTGGGCCTGACGCTCCCCACCGCCGAACTGGCCGCCGGTGCAGGTCAGGTGGGCCATCACGATGCGGACGGCGTCCGGCTCGAAGCCCGTCGTCAGCTCCTGGACCAGGTCGCGCAGCAGCTGGTCGTAGTGCCCGACGTTCTCGGCCGGGGTGTTGGTCATGATCTGCGCCGCGCGGACCGCATAGCGCTGGGAGAGGAACGGCAGCAGTGCGATCTGGCAGCGCTCCCCGGTGGAACCGACGGTGAAGCTGTGGACCCCGCCACGGTGTGGTTCGCGCGCCTGGCCGCGGACGTGGATGCCGGCCTGGGCCATCAGGGGCTGGTACGCCTCGAACATCGCCGGGTTGTCGTGGTTGCCGGCGATCGCCACGACCTCGATCCCGCGCGAGGCCAGCGCCATCAGGGTCCGTACCACCAGGCGCTGGGCAGCGGGGGTCGGGCTCGAGGTGTCGTAGAGGTCGCCGGCCACCAGGACCGCGTCGACCTCATGGTTGATCGCCAGCGTGACGATCTCCTTCAGCACCGCCGTCTGCTCCTCCAGGCGGTCACGGCCCTTCAACGTCTTGCCGACGTGCCAGTCGGCGGTGTGCAGGAACCTCATCGCTGGCTGCCCGGGTCGTCGAAGCTCCACTCGTCGTCCTGGCCGTCCAGGTCCAGGGCGGTGAAGGCGGTCCTGGACGGGTCCCGGTCACCGTGGTCGGAGTCAGGGGCCACCTCGGACAGTCGTGTCGCCCAGGCCGGGAACGGGAACTCCACGGCGAGCGGGACGGGGATCTCGGGCTGGGAGACGAACATCGTGCCCGGTTTGGCCAGGGTGGCGCGATGGCGTTGGGAGGCCGGGAGGAATCGGTACTCCGGCCGGGCGGCCTCGGCGGCGTCGAGGCGTCCCACCACCCGGATCGCCGAGTTGGAGATGATCCGACGCTCCACCTCGGACGCGGTCTGCTGGGCCCCGATGAGGATGATGCCCAGGGAGCGGCCCCGCTCGGCGATGTCCAGCAGCACCTCCTTGATGGGGGAGGAACCGTCGCGGGGTGCGTACTTGTTCAGCTCGTCGAGCATGGTGAACAGCAAGCTGCCCGGGCCGCTGCGTTCCTTGCGCTCGGTCTCGCTGGCCAGCACGACGCCCACCACGAAGCGCTGGGCACGGTCGGGCAGGTTGTGCAGGTCGACCACGGTGACCTGATGGTCCTCGGTGCTCACCGAACGACGGCGCCGGTCCCCGGCCAGGTCACCGCGCAGGATCGGGCCGAGCGCCTTCTGGGAGGAACGCAGCCGCCGCAGGAAGGCGTTGATGGTGCCCATCCCGGTGGCGGGCCCGGCCCAGGTGGCGCGGGTGGCGTCCTCGGTGACGAGCCTGCTGATCAGCTCGATCAGCTCGGCCCAGGTCCGGCAGATGGTGCCGTCGATCGTGACGGCGCCGTCGTCACCACTGGGACGGGCCTGGCGCCGCAACTGGGCGCTGACCTGGTGCACGACCATCGTGTACTGGTTGCGGTCATCCTCGGCGTCGGCGAAGACGTACGGCAGGAGCTCACGCTCGCAGAGCTCGGCCAGACTCCACCAGAAGGCGTCGACGCCGCTGGTCCGTCCGGTGACGTGGGGTCGTCCGACGGTGTCGCCGGGCAGGGGTGGCGCGTAGAAGCCGACCGAGGCGAACGGTTCGCAGGCCAGTCCGAGGTCGCGGTACTGCGCCCGCAGCCGGTCGTCGACCCTGACATTGGCCCGGTCGAGGAAGAGCAGGTCCTCCCCCTTGACCGAGAACACCAGGGCCTTCGCGTTGAGAGAGCGCGGTCCGAGGGCGCCCGAGGTGAACAGTGAGTGCAGCAGGAACAGGGCGAAGCTGGTCTTGGTCGCCACCCCCGAGACACCCGAGATCGACACGTGGGCACCGCGCGTCCCGTCCAGGAACTCCCGATTGACCACGATCGGCTCGCCGTCGCGACCCGTCCCCACCGGGACCCGGTGCTCCATGGTGTCGAAGTACAGGGCCGACTCACGACCGCTCCCACTGGCGCGCTCGACCGCTTCCCCCGGCCGTGGCGGGATGTAGCACTCCGGCTCGACCCGGGTGGTGGCGATCTCGGCGATCTCCTGGGTCTCGGCCGGCAGTACCCCATCGGCGATCAGGAAGACGTCGGAACCGAAGCTGGCCCCTTCGTGGCGGGCCACCACCTGGGTCACCACCCCCGAGGTGGTCACCGGGCCGAGCCCGGGCACCTCGCGGCAGGTCGTCACCACGTCGTCCAGTTGCAGGTAGTGATCGGGTCGTACGGCCACGTGGAAGGTCAACGGCGTCGAGTCCTCGGTGCCGGCCACCATGCCGACCCCGACGGGCTGGGCATCCACTCGCTGGTCCATCGCACTCCTTCGACCCCGTCGCCACGGCGGCGACGACACTGTGGGATCACCGTAATCGGTGACCCCGACAGCCCGGTCCGGGGGACCACGAGCCACCCGTGACCCCGAGTTGCACGCCCACGGGCGGGACGGTACTGTTCTCCGAGTCGTCAGGAGCGCCCCGGACACGGAGCAAGCACCGGACGACCGGATCAGACAGTCGAAGTTGACACCTGTCAGGCGAGAGACTAAACTGATCCAGCCCGAACGGGGTCCAAGACCTCGAGAGGGAAACACAACCTCCTCCAGGACACCGCGGTGGTGCGCGCCCTTGTCGGGCCCACGAACACCACGGGAGAATGAGGAAACAGAGGAAATCAGGTCGGTTTGACCGGGTTGGTTTTTCTCTGTAATGTTGGTCTGGTTGCCCCGGGCTGAGGATCGTTGGTGGTTCTTGGTGTGGTGTGTGATCGAAGTTTGAGAACTCAACAGTGTGCCGAAAGTCAATGCCAAGC
>DVLP01000351.1 GCA_018715445.1 Candidatus Avipropionibacterium avicola
GGATGCCCTGTCCCGGCAGCAGAGGGAGGTCGTAGGCCTATATCCAGAAATACCACGGCAAGACGCTGGTCATCAAGTACGGCGGCAACGCCATGGTCAACGACGAGCTGAAGCGTGCCTTCGCCCAGGACATCGTCTTCCTGCGCCGCTGTGGTGTCCGGCCCGTGGTGGTGCACGGTGGCGGACCCCAGATCTCTTCCATGCTGGGACGTCTGGGCATCACCAGCGAGTTCCGCGGTGGCCTGCGCGTCACCACGCCGGAGGCCATGGACGTGGTCCGCATGGTGCTGGTCGGACAGGTCGGGCGCGAGCTCGTCGGTCTGGTCAACACCCACGGGCCGCTCGCGATCGGCATGTCCGGCGAGGACGGGGGACTGTTCGTCGCGCAGCGACGCGGTGTCCACCTGGACGGTGAGGACGTCGACCTCGGCCTGGTCGGTGACGTCGCCTCGGTCCGCCCGGAAGCCGTCCAGGACCTGATCGAGGCCGGCCGGATCCCCGTGGTGGCGACCGTGGCACCCGACGACCACGGTCAGGTGCACAACGTGAACGCCGACACGGCGGCCTCGGCGCTGGCCGTTGCCCTGGGCGCCGAACGACTGGTCGTGCTCACCGACGTCGAAGGCCTCTACGCCAACTGGCCCGACGATCCCACGGTGATTTCCTCGATCACGAGCTCCGAACTCGCCGGGATGCTGCCGAGCCTGGAGGCCGGCATGATCCCGAAGATGGAGGCCTGCCAACGCGCCGTCGACGGCGGGGTCAGCCGCGCCACCATCATCGACGGTCGGGTCCCGCACTCGTTGTTGCTGGAGATCTTCACCAATGCCGGCATCGGCACGATGGTGGTGCCCGATCGCCAGGACGAGCCCGACCTGGTCGTACCGGCAGACAATCCCGTACAGGAAGAGAAGTGACGATGTCCGAGGTCCAACAGCAGCTCCCGACCGATGGGACCGCTGCCCTCACCGAGCGGTACGGATCGGTGATGATGAACGCCTTCGGACCGCCCAAGGCCGTCTTCGTGCGCGGTGAGGGCTGTCACCTGTGGGACGCCGACGGGCGCAAGTACCTCGACATGCTCAGCGGGCTGGCGGTCAACGGACTCGGACACGCGCACCCCCTGGTGCTCTCGGCGATCACCAGCCAGCTCTCGACGCTGGGCCATGTGTCGAACTTCTTCGCCACCCCGGCGCAGATCGCGCTCGCCGAGCGGCTGGCCGGCTTCACCGGCACCGAGGCCCGGGTCTTCTTCAGCAACTCCGGCTCGGAGGCCAACGAGGCGGCGTTCAAGATCACCCGGTTGACCGGACGTACCCGGATCATCGCTGCGGAGGGCTCCTTCCACGGTCGCACCATGGGCTCGCTGGCGATCACGCACAACCCGAAGTACCGCGAGCCCTTCGCTCCGCTGCCCGGCGACGTCACCTTCGTCCCGTACGGCGACGCCGAGGCCCTGGCCGCCGAGCTGGACGAGACGGTGGCTGCTGTCGTCCTGGAGCCGATCCAGGGGGAGAACGGGATCGTCACACCACCGGCGGGCTATCTCGACCGGGCCCGGGAGCTGGCCCACGCCCACGGTGCACTGTTGTGGCTGGACGAGGTTCAGACCGGCATGGGCCGGACGGGGGAGTGGCTGTGCCACCGCCCCGGCGGTGAGGGCTGGGCCGCCGACCTGATCACCATCGCCAAGGGGTTGGGCAACGGATTCCCGGTCGGAGCGTGTCTGGCCACCGGCCCGGCGGCCGACCTGGTCCAGCCCGGCCAGCACGGCACCACCTTCGGGGGCAACCCGGTGGCCGCGATCGCCGGGATGGCCGTCATCGCCACCATCGAGCGCGACGACCTGCTGGCCCGCGCCCGCGACCTGGGTGACCGGCTGGCGGCCGAGATCACCGGCTGGGGCCTGCCCCTGGTCAGCGAGGTACGGGGTTCGGGTCTGCTGCGTGGCGTCGTGCTCGCCGAGCCGGTCGCCGCCCAGATTGCCGACCGGGCGCTGGCCGAGGGGTTCGTCATCAATGCCCCCCGCCCCAACGTGTTGCGCCTGGCACCGCCGTTGGTGCTGAGCGATGCCCAACTCGACGGCTTCTTGACCGCTCTGCAAGGGTGGTTGCACCACATTGGCGTCCCCCAGGAGAACTCATGACCCGCCACTTCCTCGTCGACGACGACCTGACTCCGGCCGAGCAGGCCGAGGTGCTCGAGCTGGCCGAGCAGATGAAGGCGGACCCGTACGGCTACGACACCTTCGCCGGTCCACAGTCGGTCGCGGTGCTGTTCGACAAGCCGTCCACCCGCACCCGGGTGTCCTTCGAGGCCGGGGTCGCCGAGCTCAAGGGCCATCCGATGATCATCGACGCCCAGGCCTCCCAGCTCGGGCGGGGGGAGTCGATCGCCGACACCGCCCGGGTGCTCGATCGCCAGGTCGCCGCGATCGTGTGGCGTACCGGTGACCAGTCACGGATCCAGGAGATGGCCGACCACTCGTCGGTGCCGGTGATCAATGCGCTGACCGATCAGTTCCATCCCTGCCAGTTGCTCGCCGACCTGCTGACCATCAAGGAGCGCTTCGGTGACCTGGCCGGACGGACCCTGACCTACTACGGCGACGGCGCCAACAACATGGCGGCCTCGTACCTGCTGGCGTGCGCGACGGCCGGGATGCACGTACGGATCGCAGCGCCGAGCTCGCTGCAGCCCGACCCCGAGGTGGTGGCCCGCGCCGAGCGGATCGCCGAGGCCCAGGGCGCGACCATCCTGGTCACCGACCATGCTGAGGCCGCAGCGATCGGTGCCGATGTGGTGGTGACCGACACCTGGGTGTCGATGGGGCAGGAGGAGGGCGCCGAGGAGCGCCTCGCCGACCTCGCGCCGTACCAGATCGACGCCGCGACCCTGGTGATGGCCAAGCGCAACGCGATCGTGCTGCACTGCCTGCCGGCCTACCGGGGCAAGGAGATCACCGCCGACGTGCTGGACGGGCCGCAGTCGGCCATCTGGGACGAGGCGGAGAACCGACGCCACGCCCAGAAGGCGATCCTGCACTGGCTCGTCGCGGCCTCCCGATCCGACGAGACCGAGGAGTCCGACGGGGTTGGGCCGTCCGACGAGACTGAGAAGCCCGACGACGCCGAAGCGCTCGATGAGACTGAGAAGTCCGACGAGACCGAAGGGACCGAGGAGTCCGAGGACGTTCGATCCGGGGACGTGGACTGAGATGTCCACGCGCCGAGCCCTGCCGACCAAGGCGGCCCGCCACGCGTTGATCACCGAGGTGATCAACTCGACGCCGGTGCGGTCGCAGGCAGAGCTGGCGCGCCTGCTCGCCGAGCAGGGGGTCTCGGTCACCCAGGGGACGCTGTCGCGCGACCTGGTCGACCTGGGCGCCCAACGGGTCCGTTCCAGTGCCGGGCCGTTGGTCTACGCGGTCCCCGGCGAGCTGGGGGAGAGTGCCACCCATCCGGGGGAGTTCGCCCATTTCGAGGCCCGGTTGGCCAAGCTCTGCAACGAGGTCCTGATCTCGGCCGACGCCTCGGCCAACCTGGCCGTGCTGCGGACACCGCCTGGTGCTGCGCAGTACTTCGCCTCGGCCATCGACAAGGTGGCCCGCGGCGACATCCTCGGTACGATCGCCGGCGACGACACGGTCATGGTGATCAGTCGGAGCCCGACCGGTGGGGCCACTCTGGTGGAGGAGTTCCGCCAGATGGCTGACGGGTCCGCACCCGAGACCAGTCCCTGACGTCGCCGCCCAGACTCAACCATCCAGACCATTCAGACCCGATCCGTCCAGAACCTGTGAGGAACCCTGCCATGCCCGACTCCGCGCACGATCCGTCCGAGTCCGGAGCCGGTGAGGGCCGGCTGTGGGGTGGCAGGTTCGCCGGCGGGCCGACCGAGGCGATGTTCGCTCTGAGCGTCTCGACCCATTTCGACTGGCGGCTGGCACGTCACGACCTGGCGGGTTCCCGAGCGCATGCCCGTGCCCTGCACCGGGCCGAGCTGCTGACCGATGCCGAGCTCGACGACCTGCTGGCCGGGATCGACGAGCTTGACCGCCGGGTGGCCGACGGCCGGTTCACCGCCGCCCCCACCGACGAGGACGTCCACGGCGCCCTGGAGCGCGGCCTGATCGAGCTGCTCGGTCCCGAGCTGGGTGGGCGCCTGCGGGCGGGTCGTTCCCGCAACGACCAGATCGCGACCCTGATCCGGATGTATCTGCGCGAAGCGCTGGTGGGGTTGGCCGAGGACACCGTGGCCGTGGTGGAGGCGCTGCGGTCCCAGGCCGAGGCCCACCTCGGGGTGGTCATGCCCGGTCGTACCCACTTCCAGTCGGCCCAGCCGATCCTGCTGTCGCACCACCTGGCCGCCCATGCGTGGCCGCTGCTGCGTGATGTGGATCGGATGAGCGACCTGCGGGCGCGACTGGACCTCAGTCCGTACGGCTCGGCTGCCCTGGCGGGGACCTCGCTGGGGCTCGACCCGGAAGCGGTGGCCGCCGACCTGGGGTTCTCCGGCTCGGTGCCGAACTCCCTCGACGGCACCAGTGCCCGTGACCTGGTCGCCGAGGCGGCCTGGGTCTGCGCCCAGCTCGGGGTGGACCTGTCCCGGTTGAGCGAGGACGTCATCGCGTGGAGCACCCCGGAGTTCGGGTTCGCGTCCCTGGCCGACGAGTGGTCGACCGGGTCCAGCATCATGCCGCAGAAGAAGAACCCCGATGTCGCCGAGCTGGCTCGGGGCAAGGCCGGGCGACTGATCGGCAACCTGACCGGTCTGCTGGCCACCCTCAAGGCGCTGCCGCTGGCGTACAACCGCGACCTGCAGGAGGACAAGGAGCCGATCTTCGACTCGTTGGACCAGCTGCAGGTGCTGTTGCCGGCCGTGGCCGGCCTGGTCTCCACCCTCACCTTCCATCCCGAACGGATGGCCTCGGAAGCGCCCCGCGGGTTCTCGTTGGCCACCGACGTGGCCGACTGGCTGGTACGGCGTCGGGTCCCCTTCGCCGAGGCCCACGAGATCGCCGGAGCGGCCGTACGCACCTGCGAGGAGAACGGGATCGAGCTGCACGAGCTGCGGCCGGCGCAACTGGCCGCGATCTCGCCGCACCTGGGCCCCGAGGTCCTCGAGGTGCTGACCGTGGAGGGCTCGGTCGCCAGCCGACAGGGCCGCGGCGGTACGGCCCCGGCTCGGGTGGGCGAACAACTGGGTGAGCTGGCCACTGCGGCCGAACAGGCGCTCGCCCGGGTCCGTGCGTGAGGCAGGATGGTGCCTGCAGGGCTCGTACGGTCCGGCAACCCTGATGTGACGAAGGACGGAAACTGACGTGTCGAATGTCGTCGACGAGCTGAGCTGGCGCGGACTCATTGCCAACTCGACCGACCCCGAGGCACTGGCGGCCCATCTGGGCGCTGGCCCTGTCACCTTCTACGTCGGGTTCGATCCGACCGCACCGAGCCTGCACATCGGGCACCTGGTCCAGCTCATCGTCGCGCGGCGCCTGCAGGAGGCGGGCCACCGCCCGTTGATGCTGGTGGGTGGCTGCACCGGGCTGATCGGCGACCCCCGGGAGACCTCGGAACGGGTGATGAACCCGGCCGAGGTGGTGGCCGAGTGGGTCGAGCACATCCGGGGCCAGGTCAGCCGCTTCGTCGATGTCGAGGGGGAGAACCCGGCGCGGGTGGTCAACAACCTCGACTGGGCCGGTGGGCTGACCGCGATCGACTTCCTGCGTGATGTCGGCAAGCACTTCCCGGTGAACCGGATGCTGGCGCGCGACGTGGTGGCCAAGCGACTGGAGTCGGGGATCTCCTACACCGAGTTCAGCTACGTCCTGCTGCAGTCCTACGACTACCGCGAGCTCTTCCGCCGGTACGGCTGCACGCTCCAGTTCGGCGGCAGCGACCAGTGGGGCAACATCACCGCGGGGGTGGAGCTGATCCGACGCTCCGACCAGGAGCGGGTGCACGCGCTGGCGACGCCGCTGATCACCAAGGCCGACGGGACGAAGTTCTCCAAGAGCGAGGGCGGTGCCATCTGGCTCGATCCCGCACTGACCAGCCCGTACGCCTTCCACCAGAGCTTCCTGCAGGCCGAGGACGCCAAGGTCGTGGAGTACCTGAAGGTCTTCACCTGGCGCTCCGCCGAGGAGATCGAGGAGTTGGCCCGGGCCACGGCCGAGACGCCGCACAAGCGTCTGGCCCAGCGAGCCCTGGCCGACGATCTGACCACCATGGTGCACTCCGCCGAGGACGCGGCCGCGGCCAATCGTGCCGGTCAGGCCCTCTTCGGTCGTGACGAGTTGCGCGACCTCGACGAGGCGACCGTGGCCGGCGTGGCGCAGGACATCGGCGCCGCTGCGATCGCGTGGGGGGCTGAGCCGCCGAGCGTGGCCGATGCCCTGGCGGCCAGTGGGGTCGTGGCGAGTCGTTCGGCGGCCCGGCGTGCCATCACCGAGGGCGGCGCGTACGTGAACAATGTCAAGGTGAGCGACGTCGACGCGCGACTCGGTGACGAGGACCTGTTGCACGGCCGTTGGGTGGTGCTGCGCCGCGGCAAGCGCACCGTCGGAGCAGTCGTGGCTGAGCGCTGATCGACGGCTGGTGAGGGTGTGAGCCACCCCACAGCAACCCGGTTTGCGCGGGGCAGGTCAGGGCAGTAATGTTCTCCGAGTCGCCACGGGAGCGAGGCACCAGGTGCCACGAGCCCAGGAGACAGGACGAAGCAGTCAGGTTGACCGAGGTCAACACGCTGACTAGGCTTGGTCGAGCCCCGCGCGGAGGTCACTCCGCAGGGGATTGAACAACAATCACTCTCACCGAAGACGGTAGTGCGCGCCCTTGTCGGGCCCACGGAGCCGGCGGAAGTGAAGTGACCAGAGAAAGAAGATCCGGGTTTGACCGGGTTGGTTTTTCTCTGTAATGTTGGTCTGGTTGCCCCGGGCTGAGGATCGTTGGTGGTTCTTGGTGTGGTGTGTGATCGAAGTTTGAGAACTCAACAGTGTGCCGAAAGTCAATGCCAAGC
>DVLP01000352.1 GCA_018715445.1 Candidatus Avipropionibacterium avicola
CGGCATCGTCACCGAGCTGGTCGGCGAAGATCTGGACTGACTTCGGTGGCTCTGCGCCGCTGGCGGCGACCTCGGCCCATCGTTCCGCCGAACTCTGACGGCCCGGGACGCTGCGCGTCGGTTCGGCGATCAGGGCGTTGGTGGAGTCCTCACTGGTGATGAACTTCAGGAACGTCCAGGCAGCAGCCTGGTTCTTGGAGGACTTCGAGATGCTCCAGGCACCACCGGCGGCAGAGATGTCCCTGCGGCCCGATGACCCCTTGGGCAGTCGTGCGACGTCCCACTCGAACTTGTCGTTGACCGCGGCTCGGGTGGCCAGCGTGGCCCACGAGCCGTTGACGTTGAAGGGCACCAACTGGCTGGCGAAGATGTCCACCCCCTCGGGAGTGGCATCAGCCGCTGGGACAACGCCGGCCTTCATCTGGGCCTCCCAGCTCTCCAGCAGTTTGATGTTGGATTCGTGGTCGGCGACCACGCAGCTACTGAGATCCTCGGAGAAGGTGGCGCCGTCATAGGCCTTGAAGATGCCCATCATCAGCCAGTTGGTGGTGCTGAGCCCTGCTCCCCAGCGGGTTTGCCTCTTGCCCTCCCGTTCGACGAACTCCTTGCCCATCTCAAGCATCTCCTCCCACGTCCACTCGCCATCGGGCATGGCGATGCCCTTGCTGTCGAGCAAGGTCTTGTTGACATAGATGGCGAAGTTGGAGAAGTCGTACGGCAGCGCGTACATCACCTCGTCGACACTGAGCTGGGCAACCTCGGCAGGCCAGAAGTCGTCGGGTTGCACCTCGTCCCGGTCCTGTTCGATGAGGTCCGCGAGGGGCAGGAGCCAGTCCCTCGCGACGAACGGTGCAATGTCAAAGCTTCGCGTGTAGAAGACATCAGCAACCCCACCGGACACCGCGGATGTGTTGATCTTGGTGTAGTACTGAGGTCCGTCGGCAATGTTGAGCAGGTTCACCTTGATGTCGGGGTGCACCTCGTTGAACGCCTTGATGCGCTCTCGGAAGAGGGCGGTGTCCTCCTCGGTGTGGTTCGTCCACCACTGGATGGTTCCAGTGCCATCCCCCGTGTCTCCGGAGCTGTCGGATCCCGGAAGGCCCTTGCCGCCGCTGCAGCCTGCCAGCACAGCGGCGGTTCCGGCGCCGCCGACTGCGGCCAAGAACCGGCGTCGGGAGGAGAATGGGGATTGCGATGTGATTGGTGAAGGCACTTCATCGTCCTTTCGTGATGACCGGGGCGGACGATGCCCAGGTCAGGATGTGTGTTGCGGTGGAGCCGTGGAGCTACGCACCACAAGCTCGGCGGTGAGGGTGTGCACCGCTGGTGGGGCGATGCCATCCTTGATCTGCCGGACCACCTCGCTGACGGCGAGACGTCCGAGCTCCTCGGTGGGCTGGGCAACCGTGGTGAGCGGCGGCACCCAGTGTTCGGCGTGGTCGACGTCGTCGAAGCCGGCCACGGAGAGGTCGCCGGGGACCGACAGACCCATCTGGTTCGCCTTCTGCATCGCTGCGAAGGCCGTGGTGTCGTTGTAGCAGAAGATCGCCGTCGGGCGAGGGTCGGCGATGAGCAGCGTCTCGGCCGCCTGCCACGCACTCTGTTGGTCATCCACGCCGGTCTGGACCAACGCCTTGTCGACCGGAAGGCCGGCCGACTCCAACGCAGCCCGGTAACCACGGAAGCGGCCACTGCGCCGGTCGTTGCCGAGGTGGGCGATCGTGCGATGTCCCAAGGAGATCAGGTGTTCCACGCAGTCCCGGGCGCCCGCTTCGGTGTCCACGGTGACCAGGTCGAATCTGAGCGGCCGGGTCCTGAGACCAAGGCTGACAACGGGCACACCGGATTGGCGCAGGTCGGCGAGGGCAGCGACGAACTCCTTGTCCCCGGGCGGGGTCACGATCACACCGTCCACGCCATGGCTCCGCAGCTGCTCGAGCGCTTCGACCCCTCGGGCTGGATCCCCCATGGTGTTGGAGAGAAACACGGCCAGGCCGTCGGCTCGGGCGGCCTCTTGGATGGCGGTGGCCACCTGCGCCGTGAACGGGTTGCGCAGGTCGGACAGCACGAACCCGATCAGGCCACTCTTGCGGGTGCGCAGGCTGGATGCCGCGCTGTTGCGTACGAATCCGAGCTCATCGATCGCTGCGGTGATCCGTGCCTGGGCCTGCTCGCTGACGTACCCACGACCAGTGAGGAAGCGTGAGACCGTCCCCACCGACAGTCCGGCCCGTTCGGCGACGTCATAGGCCGTGGCCTTGCGCATGATCCCCACCACCTCACCGTATGTGATCGGTTACAGGTGAGATCGATTACACCTTCGGTTGGGCCAGCCTGTCAAGAGCTGAACGGAGGCGTTCGGAGGTGTCAGTCGAGCAGACCGGTGACCAGGCGACCGAGCGCAGCGGGGTCGTCGAGGTGGGCGAGATGCCCCTGTCCGGGAAGGATTGTCGTCCGCGCGCGGGGCAACCGGGCGGCCGCCCGGTCGAAGCCGGGGCCGTACGGTTCGACGCCTAGACTCAGGTCGCCGACGATGAGCTCGGGAGCCAGGTCGGCCCATCCCGGGCCCGGTTCGAAGGCGTTGATCGCCTCCAGCTCACCCAGGGCGGGCTCGGCCAGGCGGCACAGGCTCGGCCAGACCGGGCTCTGCCGCAGCGCCGCGACCTCCTGCGCCGGGACCCGGGAGAGGTCGCGATTGATGATCTCGACGCGGGTGTCGGCGTCAGCCTTCCGAAGGGCCGGCAGCAGGTCGGCCCCGAAGGGCGCCAGCACCGGCTCGTAGCCGATGACCTGAGCGATCCGGTCGTCCTGCCCGGCGAGTTCGAGGGCGATGGTGGCCCCATAGCTCCAGCCGAACACCACAACCGGCCCACCCAGATGGTCGATCCACTGGCGCAGGTCAGCCACCTCGGTCGCGACCGAATACGACTGAGGTTGCGGTCCACTGTCGGCACGCCCGCGCCGATCCAGCACCAGGACCGGTTCCGGCCGCTCGATCGCCTCGACCACCGGACGGTACGACTCGGCGGCGGCCATGGCACCGGGGACGACGATGATCGGCACCCCGTCGTCGCCGGAGCGCCACAGGCCGTGGAGCGGCACACCCTCCCGCTCGATCAGTCGTGATCTCATCAGCAGCCTTTCTGGAGTGATCGTTCCTGATGGCGAGCGTACGCGTATTTCTGGAGCAATCCAACTAGAATTACTGAGGTGAGCACCAGAGGACGACCCCGCAGCTTCGACCGCGACGCAGCACTCCTGGCGGCGACCCGTCTGTTCTGGGCCCGTGGCTACGACGGCACCTCCCTGTCCGACCTCACCAAGGCCATGGGGATCTCGCCGTCGAGCTTCTACGCCGCCTTCGGCGACAAGCGATCGCTGTTCGCCGAGGCCGTCCAGGGCTACATGCAGCGCTACACCGCGATCTACGTCGAGGCGGCGCAGAGTCCGACCGCCCGCGAGGCCGCCGAACGGATCCTGCGCGACTCGGTCGACGAGTTCACCGATCCCGATCGCCCGATGACCTGCTTGGTCGTCAGTGCGGCGATCCATGGCGGGTCCGACACCATCGACGTACGTCAGACGCTCGAGCAGCACCAGCAGGGACTGGCGGCGATCCTGCAGGAGCGGATCGAGGCCGACCGGTCGACCGGTGCACTGCCCGACGCTTCCGATCCCGCCCTGTTGACCGATTGGGTCCGCACGCTCTGGGAGGGACTGTCCAACCAGTCCAATGCCGGGGTGCCGCGGGCCCGCCTGCACGAGATCATCACGGTGGCACTACGTGCCTGGCCGAGCTGAGGCCTCGCAGGGGTCAGCGACGATGAGCACGGACGAAGACCCCCACGCCATCAGCGATCCAGGCCTTGCGCACGGCCTCCGGGACGGATCGGGCCGGCGGGCCGGGTCGCGCACTGACGAGTTGGGCGAACTGGACAGCGGCCCGCTCGGCGTCGTCGAGCGGCAGCCAACCGGCGTCACCCCAGCGCTGCAGGGCAACGGACAGCTCCGCCAGCACGCGACCGGGACCGGCCTGCCACCAGGCCTCGACGACCTCGTGGCCGAGGTGCGCCGCCTCGGCGTGCACCTGCCCGACCAGGGCTCGATGCGTCGCTGACTGGGTCGTGCCCGTGGTCCATGCGACGGCAAAGCCCGAAAGGGCAGACTCGATTCGCTGCGGATCGTCGAGGTCGGCCAGGTGCTGGCCGATGAGCTCGACCTCCTCGTCGGCGATCCGGGTCGCCGAGTCAGCGACGACCGCAGCGAAGAGCGCGGCCTTGTCCGCGAAGTGCTTGTAGATCGTGCGTGTCGAGACCTTCGCCGCCGCCGCGATCGCGTCAATGCTCGCCCGTTGGTAGCCGTCGCGGGCAAAGACCTCGGTCCCCCCGGCCATGATCGCGTCGTGCTTGTCGGCGCGCAGGCGCCCCTTCGGTCCTTCAGATGCCGCCTTGGTCACCGCATCCACCCCTTCCACTTGTCCGATCGATCATAACATGTACTGTATGCGTTGTACTTTACAGATCGACGAGAGTAGGAACCCATGATTCGCCTCGGCATCATCGTTGGCAGCACCCGTGTCCATCGGCTCGGCCGGAGCGTGGCCGACTGGACACTGGAGGCCACCCGCCGCCTGGCCGCGCAGGACGTCGAGATCGAGCTGGTGGACCTCGCCGACTTCGCACTCCCGGTGCTCGACGAACCGGCGCCGGCCATGACCGGCGCCGTCGCCCACGCCCACACGAAGCGATGGGGTGCAGCCATCGCCGCCTTCGACGGATTCATCGTGGTGACACCGGAGTACAACCACGGAGTCCCCGGATCGCTCAAGAACGCGATCGACTACCTGTTCCACGAGTGGAACGACAAGGCCGTCGGGTTCGTCAGCTACGGGGCCCACGGTGGGGTTCGGGCCGTGGAGCAACTGCGACAGACCGCCGCCGAGATCAAGCTGGCCGACGTCCGGGCCCAGGTGGTCCTCAGCATCTACACCGACGTCGACTACACCGGCTTCGACGTCAGCGATCCGACGACCATCGGGTCCTTCGCCCCTGCCGAACGACACCTCGACGACCTGTCGGAGCTGCTGGGCGAGGTCACCGACTGGAGCCGAGCCCTCAAGGGCCTACGGGACCGCAGGAACGGCGACGACGATGGCTGAGACCGACCCGGCCGACCGGCTCAGCTCCGCACCCGGGACCTTCGTGGTCATCCTGGTCGGACTGCTTCCCCTGCCCATGTCGATGTCAGGCGCCAGCATCGCCATCCCCCACATCGGAAGCGATCTCGACACCGGTGGCGCTGCGGCGCAATGGGTGGTGACGGGCTACTTCCTGACCGCATCGGTCCTCATGATCGTCACCGGGACCTTGGCCGATGCCCTGGGGCGGCGACGCATCTATCGCTGGGGTGCCCTGGTCTACGCCACCGGCAGCCTGCTCGCAGCGATGGCACCGTCCATCAACGTCCTGCTCGCGGCACGGATCGTCACCGGGGCCGGCGCCGCCGGGGTGATGGCGTCGGGTGGCGCGATCCTGGCCGCAACGTTCACCGGAGCCGCCCGGACCCGTGCCTTCGCCGCCATGGGCGCGATGGCCGGACTGGGGCTGGCCCTCGGCCCGTCGGCGTCCGGATGGATCATCGAGGGCCTCGGGTGGCGGGCAGGGTTCGCGATCTTCGCCGTCGCCGCGCTCGGGTTGTTCGCAGGCACCTGGTTGATGCGGGAGAGCCGCGCCGCCGTCCCCCGGAAACGCGCGCGCCTGCTCGGTGACGCCGGTCCTGTCGGTGGCTTGCTCGTCCTGCTGCGCGACCGACGCTTCAGTGGTTGGGTCCTGGCCGCAGTCATCATGTCGATCGGGTACGGCGGTGCGCTGGCCTTCCTGCCCAGCTACCTGCAGTCGCCGGGTGGTCGAAGCGCCGGCGAGACCGGCTTGATCATGCTGCTTCCCACCGTCCCGATGATCGTCCTTCCCACCCTGGCAGGGAAGTTGGTGAACCTCGGGGTCCGTCCTGCGATGCTCATCACGGTCGCATTGCTCCTGCTCGGTCTCGGCAATGCCTGGCTCACCGTGCTGCACCCCGACCTGACCGTGGCCACGGTCACCGGTCCCCTGCTGACCCTGGGGGCCGGGGTCGGCCTGGCGGCCGGCATCATCGATGCCCAGGCCATGGACCGGATCGACACCGATCGCGCCGGATTGGCCGCCGGACTGCTCAACACCGTGCGTGCGGGGGCCAACTCCTTGGTCCTGGCGGTCTTCGGAGCGACCCTGGTCGGACTGCTGGGCATCACCGTGGGCTCCTCGGAGCTGGCCGGTCGTGTCGCCACAGGGAACCTTCCCGTCGACGGCGGCGCCATGCTCGCCGGACACCTCACCCGCGCGTGGCGCATCGCGCTGCTCGGACTCGCTGCCGTCTGTGGCATCGGTGCGATCATCACGGCGGCGCTGGTGCGGCAGGGGCGTGGTCACGACGGACGCCGGTCGTCGCCGGCTCGGTCCCGGCGTCACTCCGCGGTGTGAGTGTGCATCCGTACGCCCTCGGAGCTGAAGATGCTCAACACCTCGGCCTTGCGTGAGCCCGCCGCCGACATGGCATGGGGCAGGTGGGTGTCGAACTCGGCTGCCTCTCCCCGGGAGAGCACCAGGTCCTGGTCCTCCAGCCTCAACCGCAGGCGTCCGGACAGCACGTACAACCACTCGTAGCCGGCGTGGGTCCGTAGCCGTGGCAGGACCGACACGGGCGGATAGGTGATCTTGTAGGTGGCGACCGGTGCACCCTCCGGCGACAGCGGGGTGATCAGCAGGCCCGCTCGGCGGATCGGTGAACGACGGACCCGCGGATCGGTCGGCGCCGGGTCGACCAGCTCGTCCAGGCTGACCCCCAGACGACGGGTGAGCGGCAGCAACAGTTCGAGACTCGCCTGACGCTTGCCCGACTCGAGCCGCGACAGCGTGCTGGGCGACATGCCCGCCTGGGCGGACAATTCGTCGAGCGTCCACCCCCTGGCCTGACGCAGCGCACGCAACCGGGCACCGATCCTGCTGATGTCCTCACTCATGGCTCACCTTGCTCTTTCTGCAAGACCCCTTGCGTAATCGACATGGCGCGACTGCACTGTACGTCATGGAGACATGTGATGTGGTCATCGTGGGTGGCGGATCGGCCGGGCTGAGCGCCGCCCTGATGTTGGGACGGGCACGACGATCGGTGGTGGTGGTCGACGGCGGGCAACCCCGGAACCGCTTCGCCGACCAGATGCACGGCGTGCTCGGCCAGGAGGGGGTCGCCCCCAGCGAGCTGATCGAACGGGGACGCCAGGAGGTCGCCCAGTACGGCGTCGAGGTCCGCCAGGCCCAGGTCACGGCGGTCGAGGCCGATCACGACGGCGTACGGGTCCAGCTCACCGGAGGCGTCACGATCGCTGCCCAGGCACTGGTCCTGGCGACCGGGGTGACCGACGTGCTTCGCGAGATCCCCGGGTTGGAGCAGCGGTGGGGCGCCACGGCCTTCCACTGCCCGTACTGCCATGGATGGGAGGTCCAGGACCAACGGATCGGCGTGCTCAGCACCTCGGCGCTGTCGCTGCACCAGGCCGAGCTGATCCGCCAGTGGACCGATCGGGTCACGGTGTTCGCCGACCAACTCGGCCCGCTGACCCCTGAGCAGGCCTCCCGTCTGGCAGCCCGCGGGATCGAGGTCGTCACCGCGCCGGTCGTCGAGATCGTCGGAGAGGCCCCCGGGATCACCGCGGTCCGGACCGCGGACGGGGTCGAGCACCCGATCGATGCCGTCATCACAGCTCCGACCCCGCGCCCCAACGACGACCTGGTCGCCGGGCTGGGACTGGACCGCGTCGACACTCCTCAGGGCAGCTTCCTGGCGGTCGACCCCGCCGGGCGCACAAGTCACGAACGGATCTGGGCGGTCGGCAACCTCGTCAACCCCAACGCCAATGTGACGATGTCGATCGGCAGCGCCGCCCAGGCGGCCGGGATGCTCAACCATGTCCTGGTCGGGTGGGAGTTCGACCGGGCTGTGGCACAGCAGTCCGAGGCGGCGCAGCACGCCAACGGCGAGGACGGGGCCTGGCCGGAGGTGGCACCGGCCGATTACTGGGAGGACCGGTACGTGAACCGTACGAGGGACACCGGTCGGATGTGGTCGGGCAACCCGAATGCCACGCTCACCGCCGTCGTCGAAGGGATCCCGGCCGGGCGTTCGCTCGACCTGGGTTGTGGTGAAGGGGCCGACGTGGTCTGGCTGGCCGAGCACGGATGGGACGCCACCGGGATCGACATCTCGGCGACCGCTCTCGCCCGGGCCGCCCAGGCGGCCCGCGAGCGATCCGTGCCCAGCGACCGGATCCACTTCGAGGTGGCCGACCTGTCGACCTGGCAGACCGACGAGACGTTCGACCTGGTCACTGCGAGCTTCCTGCACTCGCCGGTCGCCCTGTCGCGCACCGAGATCCTGCGACGGGCTGGCGACGCGGTCACCCCGGGCGGGCACTTGTTGGTGATCTCCCATGCCGCGGCTCCACCGTGGGCCGAGCACCATCACGACCACCGGTTCCTCAGCGCCGCCGAGGAGCATCGCGAACTGGACCTCGACCCGGACCAGTGGGAGGTGCGGATCTGCGAGAACCGGGTCCGCGGGGCCCAGGATCCGGAAGGCCGTCCGGCTGAGCTCGAGGATTCGGTGGTCCTGCTGCGACGCAAGGACTGATCCTGACCGTTAGGGTGAGTCCAGCCGGGCATCACGAGCAGTCGCTCACCGAGCATGCGCGGCATCCCAGGAGGCATCGCCATGGTCGTCGCAGCA
>DVLP01000353.1 GCA_018715445.1 Candidatus Avipropionibacterium avicola
GGAGCAGAGCAAGACCGAGCTCCAGAAGGCTCTGGACCGCGCCGAGCAGGCGGAACAGTCACTCGCTGCAGAGCAGGTCACCGGCCTGCGGTGGCGGGTCGCAGCCAAGCACGGGATCTCCGACGAGGACGCCGAGTTGTTCCTGACCGGGAAGGACGAGGACGCCCTCACCAGGCAGGCGCAGCGGCTCGCCGATCGGGCCGCGGCCCAACGTCACCCCGACCCGCACCAGGGCCGGGACCGTACCGGTGCACCGGTGTCTGCGGCGGACCAGTTCGCCAATTTCGCCAACAATCTGTAGACCCACGGCACCAGCCGTGGCGCTCATCCGAAAGGAGACCAGCAATGGCTGGTGTTGACATCAACCGCACAACCGCAGGCGTGCTGCTGCCGCCGGAGGTGTCGTCCGAGATCTGGGCGTCGGCTCAGGAGCAGTCGTTCGTCATGCAGCCCTGCTAGTGTGGCCACAGGCGCGGGGTGCCCGGACAAGAACGGGCTGAGACCACACCCGTCGAACCTGATCTAGTTCGCACTAGCGAAGGGAACGTCTCTTGTCTGTTCGTACGTCCTCACCCCCGGTTCCACGGGTGGCAAGTCCCCCGCCGGTGGGGCTGACGATCGCCGGCACCGACCCCAGCGGGGGTGCGGGCATCCAGGCCGACATCAAGGCCTTCAGCGCCCTCGGCGTCTATGCCACCAGCATCATCACGGCTCTGGTCGCCCAGGCGACTCAGGGCGTCAGGGGGTTCGTCGCCGTCGACCCCGACTTCCTGCGGCTGCAGTGGGACACCCTTGTCGACGACGTACGGATCGACGTCATCAAGATCGGGATGCTGGCCAACGCCGAGCTGGCCGACACGGTGGCCGACTTCCTCGACCAGGGCATCACCGATGACGTCGTCCTCGACCCGGTGATGGTCGCCACCAGCGGCGACCGACTGCTCGACGACCGCGCCACCGATGCCGTACGACGCCTGTGCCGCAAGGCGGCGCTGATCACACCCAACCTCCCGGAGGCGGCGGTCCTGCTCGATCGTGACGCCGCCACCACCGCCGGGCAACTGCGCGACGAGGCCCACCGGCTCCTCGACACCGGTGTGCCCCGGGTGCTGCTCAAGGGTGGCCACCTGAGCGAGGCCCGCAGCATCGACATCTACGCCGACCAGGACGGCCTGGTCGAGCTCGATGCGCCACGGATCGACACCACCAACAGCCACGGCACCGGCTGCACCCTGTCCTCGGCGATCGCCGCGTTCCGGGCGAGGGGCGCCAGCTGGCCGGACGCCTGCCAGTTGGCCAAGCAGTGGCTGACCGAGGCCCTGCGCACCGCCAACACCTTGCAGGTGGGCAAGGGATCCGGGCCGGTGCACCACTTCCATCAGATCTGGCACGACGAGCTCGGAGGTCCACACGCATGACCACGTTCACCGATCAAGCATGGCAGGAGATCGCCCCGATCATCACCGCCATCGAGCAGCATCCGTTCGTCCATGCCCTGGGCGACGGTTCCCTTGCTGAGCAGACCTTCCAGTACTACATGTCGCAGGATGCTGCCTATCTGCACCACTACAGCCGGATGCTCGCCCTCGCCGCCAGCCAGGCCACCGATCCGGCAGACTCCCTGTTCTGGGCGAACTCCTCGATGACGGCCAACTCGGTGGAGCTCAAGCTCCACGAATCCTTCCTGGGCGAGGGTCTCGCCACGACGGAGGTCGAGCCGAGCCCGACCTGCACGGCCTACACCTCGCACCAGGCGATGCAGGGATCGACCGGCTCCTACGCCTGTCTGGCGGCGAGCCTGCTGCCCTGCTTCTGGATCTACGAACATGTCGGTCGCCACCTGCTGGCCACCGCCCAACTCGAGCAGAATCCGTACCGGGCCTGGATCGAGTCCTACTCGGACCCCGGTTTCGCCGAGTCCAGTGCGCGCGCCCGCGGGATCGTCGACCGTGCCTGCTCCGCGACCGGAGCAGCCGACCGTACGGCGGCGATGGCCTCCTTCGTCACCAGCTCCCGCTACGAGTGGATGTTCTGGGATGCCGCCTGGCGCCGCGAGGAGTGGCCGGTCTGAGGTCAGTCCGGCCTCGGTGAGGGCACCACGACCGTCGACAGCATGACGGGGCGTCGGCCCTCGCCGGGCGCACGGTAGCGGTCCAGCAACTCGGCCAACTCCTGTTGCAGGGCAGCGATCTCGTCCGGGCCCAGCTGCAGCATGGTCGAGGAGAACCCGAACAGCTCCGACGGCGACTCCTGCTCGAGGTGCTGTTCCACGGCGCCGGCCACCGATCCGACGAAGGCCCGGAAGGCCTGACGGATCTGGGCCACGTCGACCTCGCCCACCGCGTCGGGTCCGGCGTGGGCCTGCCGCGACCCCAGGCCGAGGGTGCGCTCGACCGCGCCGCGGACCTGGCGCTGGGCCACCACCGTCAGGATGTCGGCATCGAGCAGGGCATTCACGTGGCGATAGAGGGTGGCCGGCGCAACGTCAGGCATCACCCTCCGTAGCTGCGCGGTCGTCATCTCCTGACCGGCCACCGCCTGCAGGATCCGCAGCCGCACCGGGTGCAGCACCACGTCGGCCGTGGCGCGCCAGGAGTCGGTCCCCTCGACGGGCTCGGGGGTCGTGGGGCCCGGCTCGGGGGTCGTGGGAGTGGGCTCCGTCATGGCTTCAGCCTTTCATCTCGCACGGTCCGGTCCACTCTCCATGCTATCGTTCTCGATATTGATAACAATGACTCAGGAGATCCCATGACTGGACTGGCCGTCCACGACCTCAGCAAGACCTACGGCGGCACCCCCGCCGTCCGCACCCTCAGCTTCCGGGCGGATCCCGGACGCGTGACCGGGTTCCTCGGCCCGAACGGCGCCGGGAAGTCCACCACCCTGCGCATCCTGCTCGGGCTGGTGCGTCCGGACCGCGGCACCGCAACCGTCAACGGCGTCCCGTACGCCGAGCTCGACCAGCCGTCGCGCACCGTCGGAGCCGTCCTCGACCTGGCCGGGGCCCATCCGGGCATGACCGGCCGCCGCCACCTCCGGGTCGCTGCCGCCCTCGGTGGCCACCCGGGGCACCGGGTTGACGACGTCCTGACCCACACCGACCTCACCGAGGCCGCCGACCGTACGATCGGCACCTACTCCACGGGCATGAAGCAACGGCTCGCGCTGGCCACCGCCCTGCTCGGCGACCCCGAGATCCTCGTGCTCGACGAACCCACCAACGGTCTCGACCCCGCCGGGGTTCGCTGGCTGCGCGAGCTGCTGCGCAGCCGGGCCGACTCCGGGCGAACCGTGCTGGTGTCCAGCCACCAGCTCAGCGAGCTCGAGCAGAGCGTCGACGATGTCGTGATCATCCACCGCGGATCCGGGCTCTGGAGCGGCCCCATCGGTGAGCTCGCCGAGGTCCACGGATCACTCGAGGAGGCCTTCCTCACCCTCACCTCCACCTGCTCCTCCATCACCGCGACTGCCGAGGAGGCAGCATGAAGTCCCTCGTCCCTGCCGAGTTCCTCCGCTTCTTCGGCACCCGCCTGTGGCTGCTGCACCTGGCGGCAGCACTGGCCTGCGGGCTCGGTCTGGTCGGCCTGGTGGCGGTGGTCGGACCTGAGAACTCCGATCCGCCGTTGCCGCCCCTCGGTTCCCCCGAGGGAGCCGGCGTACTGCTCCAGTTCGTCCAGATGACCTTGTTCGTCCCGGCGGCACTGGGGACCTTCGCCATCACCTCGGAGTTCCGCCACCGCACCATCGGCTCCACCTTCCTGGCCGAGCCGCGTCGGGGCAGGGTGATGGCAGCCAAGCTCACCGTGCACGGCGTGATCGGACTGGCGTACGGCGTGATCCTCGCCGCAGGCGCGGGGGCGGCCCTCTGGATCGGCTCGCTCCTCCACGGCACGACGGTGGGCCTCGCCGCCGGCGACCTGGTCTCGACCCTCACCCGGATCGCGGTGGCTGCGGCCGTCCACATGCTGCTCGGCGTGACGATCGGCGCCCTCGTACGGCACCAGATCGCCGGACTCGTCGTGGTGGCAGGGTACTTCTACCTCCTCGAGCCGATGCTGATGCTGCTGCCCGGAGTCAACCAGATCTACGGCATCCTGCCCGGCGGTGCCGCCGCCGCACTCACCCGTTCGTCCTGGCTGAGCGAGATGGTGGCCCAGCAACTCGGTGGCACGAGCGCCCTGTTGCTGCCCGCCTGGGCCGGTGCGGCAGTACTGGCCGGCTACGCCCTGGTCGCCGCGATCGCAGCCGTCTGGTGGCCGTTGCGCCGCGATCTGGTCTGACTCCGGAGCGTCAGGCCCTGGCAGACCCAGTGGCCGGCCCACTCTCCCCGTGGGCCGGCCACTGATGCCTCAGCCGCCGGCCGCGAGTCCTTCTGCGTACTCGCCGGCGATCGTGTCACCCACATCAGACTTCCAGTCATTCGCCATGGACTCCCAGTCCGCGATCGACTTCTGGCCTCGCAGCACCTCGCGCTGCATGTCGGTCAGTCGCTGGGTCCATGAAGCACCCTTGCTGACCTCGGTCTCGGAGTAGAGCGCCTCGGCCGGGTTGGCAACCCCCGCAGGGATGATCTCGCTGAGGTACTCGTGCTGTGCCCGGACGAGCTCGTCCTGACCCGGAGCGAAGAGCACGGCCTGAGCGTTGCCGCCGCAGTAGCCCCACCCCGCGACGACGTTCTGGTTCTGGTCGGGCAGGTAGGTCGGGTTGCCGTCCTTCATCTCGTAGTGGGTGCCCTCGGCGCCGTAGGTGACGTCGAGGAACTCCTTGGTCCCGAAGGGTGAGGCGATCATGTCGGCCAGCCGCAACAGCTCCTCGAGCCGTTCGTCGCTGGACTGCTGCTTGATCGCGATGAAGGCGCCGTAACCGGCCGGGCCCTTCCAGACCGGAGCCTTGTCGCCGCCCTCCCATCGGGGCAGACGGACATATCCCAGGTCCCACTCGGGATTGGATCGGGCAAAGGTCCCCCAGCCGGTGAAGGCCTGGAAGTACATGGAGGTCACCCCGGCGCGCCACCAGGTGGCGTTCTGCGAGGGGTCCGAGAACGAGTTCGGGTGCAGGTAGCCCTCCTTGACGATCTTGGTGCCCTCGTTGAGCGCCTCGACCATCTGCGGTGAGGTGTACTGGTGGCTGAAGGTGCCACCCTCCTCGGTCCAGGCGTTCGGGGCTCCCATCATCTCCAGCAGGCCGGGGAGCAGCCAGGCCGCCGGGTCGGCACCCATGGCGAACTGGTTGTTGCCGCGATCGGTGAGCTCGGCCATCAGGTCGACGAAGTCCTCACCGGAGTTGAGGTCGGGGAACTTGTCGATCCCCTTCTCCGCAAGGAGATCTCCGCGCACCGACAGGATCCGACCGGCCGGCGGACGCGGCTGGGCGATGCCCCACAACCGACCGTTGACCTTGGGGATGTCCCAGGTCGGGGTCGGGATGTTGGCCAGCCCCGGATACTTCTCGACACCCTCGCCACCGAGGATGTCGGTCAGGTCGGTGAAGGTGCTCTCGAGCAGCTTCGGGAACTGCGGCACCGTCTCCATCTGCACGAAGTCCGGCAGGTCGTCGCCGGCCAGGATCACCTGGTAGCGGTCGCGGTAGTCGGCCGAGGTGACCGTGGTCGCTTCCATCGGGTTGCCGGCGAGCGCACGGAACACGGCGTAGGCCTCGTTCTCGCTCGGCGGCGTTGGCGGCGGCACGCCCTGCAGGAGCCCGGTCACCGGATCGGTCTCCGGCAGCGGGAACCCCTCCCGCTCGGCCGGCGGGTCCGGGAAGCTGAAGAAGGCCGGCGAGACACCGTCCTCGGTGCCGGGCAGGTCAGGTTCGACACCCTCGTACGGGACGTAGTTCGGTGCGGTCCACTCGCCTTCGGGCTGGCCGCCGCCGCCCCCTCCGGCACCGCCGCTCGAGCATCCCGCGAGCGCTGTCGCCCCCGCCACTCCGGCGAGCCCACCGAGCACGAGCCGCCGTGGGACACCCCTGCCTCTGGTCCCCTGTGGGGTCCCTCGGTCCGGATCCTCCATGATCGTGACTCCTTCGTGTGGTTGGGGTCCGTATCTGGCGGCCGAGGCTATGCCAACGTTTGCACTGAATCAAACGAGCGGACGTCGCCAACCCCTCGGATCCACGTACAACGCACTGATCCACGCCCGCTGCAGCGGGCGTGGATCAGTGGAGGTTGCGTGGATCCGGAGGTGGCCGGGGTGATCAGCCGGCGGCGGCCGCCTCGGCGTACTCGCCGGCGATGGCCTCACCGACGGCCGACTTCCAGTCAGCCACCAGCTTCTCCCAGTCCGAGACCGACTTGGCGCCGCGCAACACCTCGCGCTTCATGTCGGTCAGGCGCTGGTTCCACGACGAGCCCTTGCTGACCGCGGTCTCCGAGTAGAGACCCAGCGCGGCACTGGAGACGCCGGTCGGGATGGTCTCGGTCAGGTACTCGTGCTGGGCCTGGACGAGCTCGTCCTGACCCGGCACGAACAGGATCGCCTGGCTGTTGCCACCCAGGTAGCCCCAGCCGGCCACGATGTTCGCGCTCTGGTCGGGCAGGAACTCCGGGTTGCCGTCCTTCATCTCGTAGTGCGTGCCCTCGGCGCCGTAGTTGACGTCGAGGAACTGCTGGGTGCCGAACGGCGAGGCGACGAAGTCGGCCAGCTTGAGCAGCTCCTCCAGCCGCTCGTCGCTGGACTGCTTCTTGATCGCGATGAAAGCGCCGTAGCCGGCCACGGACTTCCACAGCGGAGCCTTGCCGCCGCCACCCCACTTCGGCAGCCGGACATAGCCGAGATCCCAGTCAGGGTTGCCACGGGCGAAGACGCCCCAGCCGGTGAAGGCCTGGAAGTACATGGAGGTGACGCCACCGTTCCACCACGTGGCGTTCTGCGAGGGATCGGAGAACGAGTTCGGGTGCAGGTAGCCCGCCTTGATGATCTTGGCACCCTCGTTGAGCGCCTCGGCCATCTGCGGGGACTCGTTGACACTGACATAGGTGTCACCCTCCAGAGCCCAGTCGTTCGGCGCCTCCATCATCTCCAGCAGACCGGGCAGCAACCAGCCCGCCGGATCGGCCCCCATCGCGAACTGGTTGTTGCCGCGATCGGTGAGCTCGGCCAACAGGTCGACGAAGTCCTCACCGGAGTTGATGTCGGGATTCTTGTCGATCCCCTTCTCCGCAAGGAGGTCTCCTCGCGCCGACAGGATCCGTCCGGCCGGCGGACGGGGCTGGGCGATGCCCCACAACCGACCGTTGACCTTGGGGATGTCCCAGGTCGGGGTCGGGATGTTGGCCAGCCCCGGATACTTCTCGACACCGTCACCGCCGAGGATGTCGGTCAGGTCGGTGAAGGTGCTCTCGAGCAACTTCGGGAACTGCGGCACCGTCGACATCTGCACGAAGTCAGGGATGTCGTCACTGGCCAGCACGACCTGATAACGGTTCAGGTAGTCGGCCGAGGTGATCGTGGTGGCCGCCATCTTGTTGCCGGCCTGGGCGCGGAACACCTCGTACGCCGGGTTCTGGTCCGGCGCGGTTGGCGGCGGGACACCCTGCAGCAGGGCCGTCACGTCATCGGTCTGGGGCAGCGGGAACCCTTCGCGGTCCATCGGCGGGTTCGGGTAGCTGAAGAAGGCCGGCGAGACACCGTCCTCGGTGCCCGGCAGATCGGGCTCGACCCCTTCGAACGGGACGAAGTTCGGCGGCGTCCAGCCGTCGGAGCCACCACCGCCCCCGTTGCCGCCACCGCCGGAACCACCGGATCCACCCTCCGGTGAACATGCTGCCAACGCGGCCGCGCCAGCCGTACCGGCGAGCCCACCCAGAACCAGGCGTCGCGACACCCTGTTGTGCTTGTCCATCAATCCTCCTCGAGACATGGAGACCGAGATCGACAGTGAATCCCGATCTGTTGGCGTGACGCTATGCCAACGGTTGCATTTCCCACAAGGGGTGAACACCAACCGTCACGAAAAGGTGATGCAGGACGCGCGAACGCTCCCTGACCGGACCTCAGGCCTGCGGCTTGAGCAACGGGAAGAGGATCGTCTCGCGGATCCCGACCCCGCCCAAGAGCATCAGCAGCCGATCCACCCCCATGCCCATGCCACCCATCGGCGGCACACCGAACTCCAGGGCGGCGAGGAACTCCTCGTCGAGCTGCATGGCCTCGGCATCACCGGCGGCTGAGGCGAGGGACTGCTCCTCCAGCCGAGCACGCTGGATCACCGGGTCGATCAGCTCGGAGAAGCCGGTGCCCCGCTCGACACCACCGATGAACAGGTCCCAGGCCTCCACCAGACCGGGCACCGAGCGGTGCGGACGTGCCAGGGGCTGGGCGATCTCGGGGTAGTCGCAGACGAAGGTGGGCTGTTGCAGGGTCGGCTCGGCCAGCAGTTCGAAGAGCTCGATCGCGATCTTGCCGTCGACCCAGGCCGGGTTGACCTCGAGCCCGTGGCGCTCGGCCAGCCGCAGCAGCGACTCCCGCGAGGTCTCCACGGTGACCTGCTCGCCCAGCTGCTCCGACAGCGCGTCGTACATCCCGATCCAGCGCCACTCGCCGTCGAGGTCGATCTCGCCGTGCTCGCCGCGGACCTGACGCGAGCCCACCGCGTCAGCGGCGTCGACGATGATCTGTTGGGTCAGTTGGGCGATCGTGTGCTGGTCGCCCCAGGCCTGATAGGCCTCGAGCATCGTGAACTCCGGGCTGTGACTGGAGTCGACACCCTCGTTGCGGAAGATCCGGCCCATCTCGTACACCCGGTCGACACCGCCGATCATCGCGCGCTTGAGATAGAGCTCCAGAGCGATCCGCAGGGTCATCGGCTGGTCGAAGGCGTTCAGGTGGGTGCGGAACGGTCGCGCCGCGGCCCCACCGTGGACCAGCTGGAGGATCGGGGTCTC
>DVLP01000354.1 GCA_018715445.1 Candidatus Avipropionibacterium avicola
GTGACGTCCGCACATGCGTGCAAACGGCATCGTGTGGTCGTTGTCGCCGTGATGAAGGTCGGCGGCTCCCGGAACCATTCTCGGTAGTCGCCCCGTCGTAGAAGGTGACGGACTGTGACGACGACGACGAGGTGAGCGCATGCCCGACGGGACGATCAGGGCGGATGCCGGGAAGATCGCCAGTGCGGTCTCCGTGTTCCGCGCGTCCGGCGACCGAGTCGCAGACGTGGAGTTCCCGCAGGTGGCCGCAGGAGTAGAGGTGGCGTTGCCGGGAGGTTCGGCCATAGAGCAGGCGCTGGACCGGGCGTGTGGCGCGGCGGCGGTGTGCGCGGCCCGGAGTTCGGACCGGCTCGCGGGACTGGCGGATTTCGCGGACCAGGCGCACCGGTTCCTCGAGTCGGAGGACGCCGACTTCGCCGCGGCGCTGGGGGCGGTGGCGGGGCCATGACGTACTCGGTGGGCCAGGTTCGGAACTGGGAGGTCGGGGCCCTGATCGAGGCAGGCGATGCGGTGTCGGGCCGGGTTTCGGTGGCGCAGGACGCCCAGAGCATCCTCTCCGATGGCGGCGAGGTGTTGGACGAGGGCTGGGACGGGCTCGCTGCTGACGTGGTTCTCGATGCCGTGGAGCTCGAAGGGCACATGTCACCAAGCTGGCCGACGCGCTCGATGATCTCGTCGATGTGCTCCGCAGAGCGCAGGCCGCCCTGGGTTCGGCGGTCCGGGCCGTCCGCGAACGGATTGCCGAGGCTGAAGGAGCCGGACTCGGTGTAGGAGACGAGTTGGTGCGTCCTGCCGCCGGTCGCGATGACATCGACCAGGCAACTGTCGACGAGCACGCCGAGGCGATCCGATTAGCGGTGGATACCGTGGTCTCGCTCGACGCTCACTATGGAGGGCAGATCGACGAGATCGCGACCCGGCTCCACGGCGCCATTCCCTCGGAGGTCGACAGATCTCCGATCCCGGGCCCGGATGATCCGTGGCCCAGTCGGGGAGTGGACGCGATGACAAGGGCGATGTCGGCGGGCAATCCTGCACTCGCGCACGAGCTCGACCCAGGAACCCGGGGCGGGCATAAGTTGAATCCCGTGCCCGACGATTTCGGACGTGCCGCGAGCGCTGGGCTGCGGGGCCTCGGAAGGTTCGCCGGTCCGTTGGGTGGTGGGCTTACCGTCTACGACGGGATGAAGGCGCATGCCGAGGGCAAGACGTCGACCGGTGAAGCTGTCGTGGAAACGACTGCCGCGTTTGGTCGGGGAGCCCTGGGAGGTGCTGCTGCCGGCGCTGCGGCCGGAACGCTGTTCGGGCCGGCGGGCACGTTCATCGGCGCTGGGATCGGGGCGGTTGTCGGGACCTACCTGGGCCAGAAGGCCGGCGACGCATTTCACGAAAAGTACTTCTGATGGATGACTTTAGGGGTGACTGGGCAATGAGCGATGAGAATCGGCCGTCCGACTCGCAGGGGACACCCCGAGGTCCCGTTGAACACCCGTCGATTGACGCCAAGCCGGGATTCTGGGACGGCAAGTGGACAGAATTCAAGCGTCAGTTCGGCGCGAGAATGGAAGAACAGGGTTGCGCACTCATCATCGCCGGTCTGGTGCTCCTCGTGACGCTCTTCGGCATGCAGTTCTTCGGCTGGCGCTGAAGACGTGTCGGCCTTTCCGCGGGCCGGGGTGTCAGAACGTCTTGGCGTCGATCACGAAGCGGTAGCGCACGTCCGAACGGACCACCCGGTCGTAGGCCTCGTTGATCGTGTCCGCCGCGATCAGCTCGATCTCGGCGGTGATGCCGTGTTCGGCGCAGAAGTCGAGCATCTCCTGGGTCTCGGGGATACCGCCGATCATGGACCCGGTGAGGATCTTGCGGCCGCCGGTCACCGACCCCGCGCGCAGCGACATCGGCTCGCTGGGGATCCCGATCTCCACCATTGCGCCGCGCGGCTTGAGGGTCCGCATGAACTGGTCGAGCGGCAGCGGGGCGGACACGGTGTTGAGGATGACGTCGAAGGTCCCGGTCAGATTGCGCAGGTTCTGCTTGCCCTCGTCGCCAGCGGTCGCGTAGTGCTCAACGGCGCCGAAGCGAAGCGAATCGTCCCGCTTGGAGGTGGTCTGCGACAGGACGGTGACCTCGGCACCCATCGCCACGGCGAGTTGCACGCCCACGTGTCCGAGCCCGCCCATGCCGACCACCGCGACCTTCGAACCAGGGCCGACGTTCCACTGCCGTAGCGGCGAGAACATGGTGACACCCGCGCACAGCAGTGGTGTGGCAGCTGCCGGATCTAGGTCCTCGGGGACGGAGACGACCATGCGCTCCTCCACCACGATGTGTGTTGAATATCCGCCCTGCGTGGTGGTGCCCTCGACCGAGTCCTCGGGCAGCGGGGAGCCGTAGGTCATGACGGCCCCGCGCTCGCATTCCTGTTCCTGGCCGGCCTCGCACGAGGAACATTCGTGGCAGGCGCCCACCATGCAGCCCACGCCCACGCGGTCGCCGACCGCGTGCCGGGTGACCTCCGAGCCGACCTCACGCACGATTCCCACGATCTCGTGGCCCGGCGTGGTGGGGTACACGGTTCGCCCCCACTCGCTCCGTGCGTGGTGGATGTCCGAGTGGCAGATGCCGGCGAACTCGATCTCGATGAGCACGTCGTCCGGGCCGGTGTCCCGCCGGCGGATCGTGGTCTTCTCCAACGGTGCGTCTGGTGCGATCGCAGTAACGGCGGCGACGTCCATGTGTTCTCCCGTAGATCGAGGCAGGTGTTCTCGCCACAGTAGTTATCGACGGCGCCACCTGCAGCCGCCCCGGTCGATCGGTGGTGGCTGCAGGTGGCTACCGATGATAAGCCTCGACGGAGGAGTCAGGACGTCAGCTTCCCATGCTGCCGAGGCTGCCGAAGACGTCGACGCTTCCCAGGTTCACGCTGCCTGTGGTGG